>JBEBTQ010000030.1:0-16153 GCA_040393685.1 Advenella kashmirensis
TGATGGCCCCCACGCATATCAATCCGGAACGCCACCCCAGGAAACAATGTCTGGGAATTCCCATTTTTGATGTGGACGCCCGTATCATCGATCCTGGCACCTTGAAGGAAGTGTCGCAGGGAGAAGTTGGCGAGATTGTCGTGCACGGCCCTCAGGTTATGCAGGGATACTGGAATAATCCAAAAGCCACGGAAGACGTCTTTATCACCCTGGATAACAAGCGATTTCTGCGCACTGGCGATCTGGCACGCATGGATGCGGATGGCTATTACTTCATGGTGGACAGGCTCAAGCGCATGATCAATGCATCGGGTTATAAAGTCTGGCCAGCTGAAGTGGAAACGCTCATGTTCGGACATCCGGCAATCCTGGAGGTCTGTGTGGTTGGTGTTGCCGATGAAAAGCGGGGCGAAACGGTCAAAGCCTGGGTGGTGCTGCGAGATGACAAACGCAATGATGTGACGGAACAGGACATTATGGACTGGTGCCGGGATGTGATGGCGTCTTACAAAGTGCCACGCATTGTCGTCTTTACGGACGCGCTGCCAAAAACGGCCTCGGGAAAAGTGCTGTGGCGGGCTCTCGGGTGATTTGCCACATATGAAATATGAAATAATGGAAGGCTGGCGCCCTGCGGGACGCACAGATTCATACAAAGGAAAGAACAGGTAAGACAGATGATCAATAAATTTATGGACGATATCCACGCGGCCGTCGCCGATGTATTCGATGGCGCTACGGTGCTTATCGGTGGGTTTGGCGGGGCCGGGCATCCTACGGAATTGATTCACGCCCTGATAGAGCAGGGCGCGAAAGAGCTGACAGTGGTCAATAACAACGCCGGTAACCACGACACAGGGCTGGCAGCACTGATCAAGGCAGGACGCGTACGCAAAATGATTTGTTCATTTCCCAAGGCGTCACATTCGTACGTATTTAACGAGATCTATAAAGCCGGCAAGATTGAACTCGAGTGTGTGCCGCAGGGCACCATAGCGGAACGCCTGCATGCGGCGGGCGCGGGCATTGGCGGCTTCTATACACGTACCAGTTACGGTACTGACCTTGCCAAAGGTAAAGAGACGCGCAACATCGACGGAGTGAATTACGTTTTTGAAAAACCCATACACGGGGACTTTGCACTGGTACTGGCCGAGAAGGGTGATCGCTGGGGTAACCTGATCTATCGTAAGGCGGCACGTAACTTTGGTCCGGTCATGTGCATGGCGGCAAAAACCACGATCGTTCAGGTCAAAAAGAAAGTAGAGCTCGGCGAGCTTGATCCTGAAACGATTATCACACCCGGAATTTTTGTGAATCGGATTGTGGAAGTGCCCAATCCCGCAGTCTCCAGCTAAGCAGGTCAAATCATGGATAAATTGAACAGAAATCAGATGGCGGAACGCCTGGCCAGAGATATTGCTCCAGGCAGCTATGTAAATATTGGAATTGGTATGCCAGAGCTGGTTGCCAATTATCTGAAACCCGAAGACGAAATCCTGTTGCATAGCGAAAACGGTATTCTGGGTATGGGGCCGGCTGCAACCGGAGATCAGATCGATGGAGAACTCATTAATGCCGGCAAGAAGCCCGTTACGCTGCTTACCGGGGGTGCATTTTTCCATCACGTCGATTCATTCGCTATCATGCGTGGCGGTCACCTGGATCTGTGCATTATGGGTGGTATGCAGGTGTCAGCTGAAGGGGATCTGGCAAACTGGTCACTGGGCCGCGAAGGTGAACCTCCCGCTGTTGGTGGCGCGATGGATCTTGCTGTTGGTGCGCGCAAAGTTTACATCCTGATGGAACACAATGCCAAAGACGGATCGCCCAAGATTCTTGAAAAATGCACATTGCCCGTGACCGGGCTGGGTGTGGTCAGTCGTGTCTATACCGATATTGCGGTCCTTGAAGTGACACCTGCCGGTATGAAGGTAGTAGAGAAACTTGTTGATATCACAGATGAGCAGCTGCAGGCGCTGACTGGCGCCAAACTTATTTTCGAGTGATTGGCCTTTGATCGCAGGCGCCGGATATGGACCGTCGCCAGAGTACACGCACGGTCCATGTCTGAAAATCCGTACAGGTCAGGAAAATCGACGACGCCGTAAAGATACAGAATTTGAAAATTCAATAACCAGAGGAATGAGATGAATAACGCTTATATTTGTGATGCAGTTCGTACCCCTATCGGGCGATACGGCGGTGGATTGTCTTCTGTTCGCACAGATGATCTTGCGGCACTGCCGATCAAGGCACTGATGGAACGCAATCCCGACGTGGACTGGAGCAAACTTGATGACGTCATTTACGGTTGCGCCAATCAGGCCGGTGAAGACAATCGCAATGTGGCGCGTATGGCGCTTTTATTGGCTGGCATTGATGTACAGGTTCCCGGCGCAACATTGAATCGTCTGTGCGCATCCAGTCTGGATGCAGTGGGTACGGCAGCCCGTGCCATCAAATCCGGAGAAGTGGATCTGATGATTGCAGGCGGGGGCGAAAGTATGTCGCGTGCCCCGTTCGTCATGGGCAAAGCGGAATCTGCATTTTCACGTGCAGCGAAAATTGAAGATACCACCATCGGCTGGCGCTTCATCAATCCGAAGATGAAGGCTGCTTATGGCGTAGACTCCATGCCGGAAACAGCAGAAAACGTTGCAGATGATTATAAAATTTCGCGCGCAGATCAGGACGCTTTTGCACTGCGCAGTCAGCAGCGTGCAGCCAAATCCATTGCAGATGGCATTTTCAAGGACGAGATCATTCCGGTCAGCGTTCCGCAACGCAAGGGTGATCCGGTTGTTGTTGATACCGACGAACATCCGCGCAATACCACGCCTGAAGCGCTGGCCAAACTCAAGGGCGTTGTACGTCCCGATGGTAGCGTAACAGCCGGGAATGCGTCAGGCGTGAATGATGGATCATGCGCCTTGCTGCTGGCCTCTGACGAGGCGGTAAAAAAATATGGCCTTAAGCCCAAGGCGCGGGTCGTTGGTATGGCTGTCGCCGGTGTCGCACCGCGCGTCATGGGTGTCGGCCCCATTCCTGCAGTGCGCAAGGTTCTTGAAAAAACCGGTCTGACCATTGAGCAGATGGATGTGGTCGAACTGAATGAGGCATTTGCCGCGCAGGCGCTGGCCGTCACACGTGACCTTGGTCTGGCGGACGATGCTGCTCACGTGAATCCCAATGGTGGTGCAATCGCTCTGGGACATCCACTGGGAGCCTCTGGCGCCCGTTTGGTGACCACAGCAATGTATCAGTTGCAACGCACCGGTGGCCGTTATGCCTTGTGCACGATGTGCATTGGTGTGGGGCAGGGTGCTGCGGTGATTATCGAACGCGTGTAAACCTGCGGTGAATGAACGTTTGACTGCGGTTGTTAAGCGTTCATTCTTTCAGCGTTCGAACCGTTAATTCCTTCAACACTCGAACGTACAAGTCCTGCAAATAAAAAAATCGGCCCGTCTGTGAACGGGCCGATTTGCTTTCTGCTGAAGGACTGATCAGTGTCCCAGGATTTTTGACAGGAACAGTTTGGCGCGGTCCGAACGCGCTTCCTGATTGCCGAAAAATTCCTCTTTGTCGCAGTCCTCAACAATCTGGCCGGCATCCATGAAGATCACGCGGTCGGCCACTTTGCGGGCAAAGCCCATTTCGTGGGTCACCACCATCATCGTCATGCCTTCTTTGGCCAGATCGACCATGACGTCCAGCACCTCGTTCACCATTTCCGGATCCAGCGCGGATGTTGGTTCATCGAACAGCATCGCCATCGGATCCATAGCCAGTGCCCGGGCAATGGCAACACGCTGCTGCTGACCACCTGAGAGCTGGCCGGGGAACTTGTCCTTGTGTTCGATCAGACCGACGCGCTCAAGCAGCTTGCGGCCGCGTTGCATGGCTTCGTCCTTGGAACGGTCAAGAACTTTGACCTGGGCCAGAGCCAGATTTTCCATTACTGACAGATGAGGGAACAGTTCAAAGTGCTGGAACACCATACCGATTTTTGAACGCAACTTAGGCAGATCGGTTTTGGGGCTGCCAACGGATGTACCGTCGAAAAAAATCTCACCCTTCTGAAAGGGCTCCAGGCCGTTGGCCGTTTTGATCAGCGTAGATTTGCCAGAGCCGGAGGGCCCGCAAACCACCACAACTTCACCTTTATTGATGTCGGTTGTGCAATCGGTCAGAACCTGGAATTTTCCATACCATTTACTAACGTTTTTAAATTCAATCATAGCCATGGAGAAATACCTTATCGAATAATCGTCAAACGCCGATCGATAACTTTGACCAGACGAGAGCAAACTAAAGAAATAATGAAATAGATAGCAGCTGCAAAGATATACAGCTCAACAGGGCGGCCGGTAATATCGGCGTTGATGCGCGCCATGCCCAGCAGGTCATTCAGCGACAGTACGGTTACCAGGGAGGTATCCTGGAACAGCACAATCATCTGCGTGAAAATTACCGGAAGCATATTCCGGAAAGCCTGCGGCAGAACAATCAGGCGCATAACCTGAAAGTAACGCAATCCCAGCGCATAGCCGGCGCCTACCTGACCGCGAGGAATGGACTGGATACCGGCACGCATGATCTCGCAGAAATAGGCGGCTTCAAACAGCGTAAACGTAATCAGGGCGCAGGTAAAACCATTGAGCGGCCGTGACACGATTCGCGCGGAAGTGTTGCCATCTACATAGGTGGCCCACATGAAATCAAACCACCCCAGAATATACGGTACCAGGAAGAAGAACCAGAACAGAATCAGGATCAGTGGCAGCGAGCGCATGATGTTTACATAGGAGCTCGCAAAAATCCGGAAGACCTTGACGGATGACAGGCGCATCATCGCCAGCACAGTACCCCAGAGTACGGCCAGCACAGTCGAATATATCGTCAGCTTGAGCGTGAAGACCAGGCCTTCCTTAAGCAGTGCAGGGGCAGCCTGCTGTATGATATGCCAGTCAAAGGCGGCGATACTGACCGACGAGGCGGAAATAAGTAGATCTTGAAAATTCATCATGTGCTCCTACCCTTTTCCTGAAATAAAGCCAGGAACACTGAAGAAACGTTCAACGGCCGACATAATTACCAGAATCAATAAGTTGATGATGACATACAGGGCAGTTGCCGCCATGTACGAAGGGAACGTCTGGAAAGTGGATTCCTGCATGGAAGCCGCAGCACCGGTAATTTCAAGCAGACCGATGGTGTAGGCAACTGAAGAGTTTTTCAACAGGTTGAGCATTTCCGAAGTCAGGGGCGGTGTAATGATGCGCATGGCCATGGGCAGCAGCACATATCGATACATCTGAACCCGGGTCAGGCCAAGTGCCGTAGCTGCCATGGACTGGCCGCGAGGCAGTGAGCGAATGCCTGAAGAGAGCTGAACTGCAATCCTTGATGACGTAAACAGGCCAAGACACAGGACGGCCGGCCAGAAAACCGAAGATGGATAAGGCATCCCGATGATGGCTTTCCCAAGAGATTCGGGAAGAACTTGCGGGACGACGTAATACCAGAGGAATAACTGCACCAGCAGCGGAATGTTCCTGAACAGCTCAACATAACCCGAACACACGCGCGCGACGAACCGGTTCTGGCTGGTCAGTCCGATACCCACAGCGATACCTACGACAAACGCCAGTATCCATGCGATCACAGAGAGCTCAAGTGTCCATATGACCGCCGTCGTGAAGGCGTCCAGATATGTGTTCCCGCTAGGGGATATCTGGCAGAAAAGCGCCGCGTTGTCGATATTCGCCGGATCACAAAAGAATGTGGAAATAGACATAATTTGAAACGCAATTTATAAAAAACAAAAAACGGCACAAAACCCGCTTGCGCTATGTTTTGTGCCGTCGGACAGATGCCGGTTTATTGATAAGTAGCCGGATCTGGGGAGTCAGTTGGCGATGCAATCGCTTTTTTCAGTGACTCAGACATTGGCAGATTCATATTGATGTTTTTTGGAGGGATGGGACTTTCAAACCATTTGGTGTACAGTTTTTGCAGTTCACCATTTTTCATCATTTCGATCACTGCGTCATCCACCACTTTCTTGAACTCCGGATCATCTTTGGGTTCGATGACTGCGTATGGTTCGATGGTCAGAGGCTCAGAACTGATTGTCCATTTGTCTGGATCTTCTGAGTTGGCCACCAGACTGGCAAGCAGCACGTCATCCATGAAGAAGGCTTTGGCGCGACCAGCCTGAACGGTCAGGAACGCACCCGCGTGATCTTTTGATGGGATGATATTCATGCCCAGATTTTCTTTTGCGTTGGTTGCGGCCAGCCATTTGATATTGCTGGTACCTGCAGTAGAAGTCACTGTCTGACCTTTGAAGCCTTGAACATCCTTGATATTGTCAGCTTTGGCAGATACGAAACGAGTAGCCGTTACAAAAGTGGTTGGAGCGAAGCTGACCTGTTTCTGGCGCTCTGCATTGTTGGTGGCGGAACCGCAAGCCAGATCAACCGTGCCATTCATGATCAGAGGAATACGGCTGGCAGAAGTCACAGGAACCTGTTTGACTGTCAGTTCAGTACCCAATTTCTTTTCGATGGCTTTGACAATGCCATCGCAGATTTCTTTGGAGTAACCGATAGGTTTACCGCCATCCAGGTAGGAGAAGGGGATGGACGAGTCACGATAACCCAGGGAAATTGTTTTTGTACTTTTGATTTTGTCCAGACGACCTTCGGCGTGGGCGGACAAACCTATTGATGAAATAAGTGCAGCAAGCACGAGACTTGAAAACTTCATGGATAACTCCTTATAACGGTGTCGCTAGTATGAACGAAATGCTCATGCTTCGGGTTCAGGTTTAACCCTAATTTTTTATAAAAATAGTTTCGCTCTTTAGAGCTGAACCCTATTTTTAATGGATTTCTGAGCAAACGAACACAAAAGATACATAATGATACACTTTGATCGTTTATGGATCGATCCCCCGAACTGATTTGCCAAAAACCCGGGCATTGGTGCCCGAATTCGGGCAGGGCTGTTCCCGAAAACTGAAGTGGAAAAATTGATCCGGTTACGAATCAGCAGGCAGACAGGTTCACGTTTGCGACTAAAATAGTGTTTTCATTCGCCGGTTTCCTTCTTACATGTACAAACCTTCCTATCCGCATCCTGTTCTGGCCCGTGAGGGCTGGCCGTTCATTGCCGGCTCTGTCATTCTGGCCTTGCTGATTACCTGGTGGTCGACCGGCGTCGGAATTATCTTCTGGCTTCTGGCGATTTTTGTCATTCAATTTTTCCGTGATCCGCAACGTCAGGCACCCGATGGCGAAAGGGTCGTACTTTCGCCCGCAGACGGTCGTATTGTTTCGGTCGACAAAACCATTGATCCATACACGCAGCAGCAGTCCCTGAAAATCAGTGTGTTTATGAACGTGTTCAATGTTCATTCGAACCGATTCCCGGTAACAGGTCGCGTCACAAAAGTGGAATATTTTCCAGGTTCCTTTGTGAACGCGGCACTGGACAAAGCGTCGGTGGAAAATGAAAGAAACGCCGTGCATATCAGCCTGGATTCGGGTGAGCACGTCACGGTTGTGCAGGTTGCAGGACTGGTTGCTCGTCGCATTCTTTGTTATGTGAAGGAAGGCGATACTCGTCGCGCAGGCGAGCGTTATGGTTTTATCCGTTTTGGCTCGCGCGTAGATGTCTATCTGCCGCCCGAGTCACGCCCACGCGTGGCCATCGGCGATAAAGTGTCCGCGACCTCTACTGCGCTTGCCGATTTGCCCCAAGTTGTTGCTCCCGCCTCTCAGGCCACACCACTATGAACGAAAATCTGCCTCGTCCCCGCAGCGCTATCTATTTGTTGCCTAACGCTTTTACGACGGCCAATCTGTTTGCAGGATTTTATGCCGTGGTGCAGGCCATGAACGGGCGCTTTGAAGTGGCGGCCATTGCCATTTTTGTGGCGATGGTGCTCGATGCCATGGACGGGCGCGTAGCGCGGCTGACCAATACCCAATCGGCTTTCGGAGAACAATACGACTCCATGTCTGATATGGTGTCTTTCGGCATTGCGCCAGCGCTGGTGATGTACGAATACCAGCTTCAGGCGCTGGGACGATGGGGCTGGATTGCGGCATTCATTTATGTTGCCGGGGCAGCGCTGCGTCTGGCTCGCTTCAACACCAATATTGGCGTGGTCGACAGCCGTTTTTTTCAGGGCCTGCCCAGTCCGGCAGCTGCCGCGCTGGTCGCGGGTTTTGTCTGGCTTTCAGTCGACAATCGCATTCCTGATTACGAATCGCTGGCCTGGCTTGCGTTTGTTCTTACCGTGTATGCAGGTATCAGCATGATCTCCAATGCGCCATTCTTCAGTGGTAAATCATTGGCACTTGAGAAAAAGCTGTCACCACAAAACATCATGCTGGTGTTGGTGCTGATTTTCGCCTTTGTATCTTCAGACCCGCCCATCGTGCTCTTTCTGCTGTTTATTGTGTACGGCCTTTCCGGATGGATTGTCTGGTATTTCCGCTGGCGCAAGGCGCAGCAGCTTCATGATAGTCGTCGCGAAAGTCGTGTGGCCGAAGACGCTGGTGAGGCTACGATATCAGATACACACAAGACGCCCGCAACGAATCACAGCACTGGCGAAATAACGCCGGAGCCTGGAAAAGAGGGTGGCGGACGCAGTGAACCGCATATTGCCGATCCGCAGACGCAGGACAAGCCCCGGGACTGGTTTCGCAAGGACTGAATAAATTTACCCGGAACCGGACTTTCATAAGGCACCGCAAGTAGACGGAAATACGCAGTATGTTGCTGTCGCGGGTCGGCCTTAAAGTCCTATAAACTCAAATTCGCGTTCAAACGCGGGATCTGGTCCAGGATGGTGATGCGTTACCTGCTGGCCATCGCGACCCAGATAAATGTACATCAGCGAATTCCAGACATTGGCCTGCTTGTAGCGATATTCCCAGACGACTTCATTTTTCTCGCCAAGGCCGGCACGGGTGACACGAGCCGGTGGGCCGAATTCGCAGCTCACGTCGTTGGCGGTCCACACGCCACTATCGAGCTTGCGGAAATTGGCGTCCGTCAGGATGGGCTCAACCCGATCAGCGATGCCAGCACTATTACAGCGTGTGCCATAGGCATATTGGCCATTGGGCTGCAACGTCCAGATTGCACGCGTGCCGCCATTGTCCATCGGGCAGGTAAAGTTGGGCTGGCCCATGGTCTGATAAACCACCGACTGCGGGGCATTAGGCGGTACATCCCGATAGCTGGCGCAGGCACCAAGTGTGGCACAAAGGGCGGCTACGCCCAGCATTCGTAGCTTTTTACCAGCCGTCGATGACTGCCGGGAATGCATTGTGTCGCTGGAACTGTTGCAAATTGAGCCTGAAAAGCCGTGAAAATGCATGAATTTCGACATATTTGGACCTGTTTCGCTAAGGTTTACGTGCACACTGCCACTGAATCATATATAATTGTCGGTCTTAATAAAGGCTAGCCGGGTTCTGCAGCATGAATCCATTGTAGTCCTTAATTATCTCCAATTTTAATCCATCACGGTAAAACGCCTCGGTTTTACCGCCAGTTAATGAGGCTTATTTAAAATGTCAGTTGCTGATATCAAAAAATCCGACATCGTTGCAGAATATGGTCGCGCCCAGGGCGATACCGGTTCTCCTGAAGTGCAGGTTGCGCTGCTTACCGCACGCATCAATGAATTGACCGGTCATTTCAAAGAACACATGAAAGACCACCACTCTCGTCGTGGTTTGCTGCGCATGGTTAGCCGTCGCCGTAAACTGCTCGATTACCTGAAAGGCCGTAACCCTGACGCATACCGTTCACTGATTGAAAAACTCGGTCTGCGTAAGTGATATTGGGTTTTCGCCCAACTCAAAACCGTGCAGAGCGCCAGGTTGGCGCCTGGCACGGTTTTTTTATTGTGCCTGGACGTGATAGGTGCGCGTACACAGTATCGTGGTGTACGGTTGAAAACGGACCCATCCGTCTGGCTTTAATGTAAGGAATGAAAAATGTTTAACAAAGTGACCAAGTCGTTTCAGTATGGCGACCAGACTGTTGTGCTGGAAACCGGTGAAATCGCTCGCCAGGCTTCTGGCGCCGTGATGGTATCAATGGGCGATTCCGTAGTGCTGGCCACAGTCGTTGCAGCAAAAAACGCCAAGCCAGGCCAGGATTTTTTCCCACTTACCGTTGATTACGTAGAGAAGACCTATTCTGCCGGCCGCATTCCCGGTGGCTTCTTCAAGCGCGAAGGTAAACCTACAGAAAAAGAAACGCTGACATCTCGTCTGATCGATCGTCCACTGCGTCCGCTGTTCCCCGAAGGCTTCTACAACGAAGTGCAGGTGATTGTTCACGTATTGTCGGTTGATCCTCAGATTGATCCTGATATCGCTGCGCTGATCGGCAGTTCCGCTGCGCTGGCAGTTTCCGGTATTCCTTTCGATGGCCCGATTGGTGCCGCACGCGTGGGTTACAAGAATGGCCAGTACCTGCTGAATCCTACGCAGGATCAGCTTGAAGATTCCGAAATGAATCTGGTTGTTGCAGGTACCGAAAACGCTGTGCTGATGGTTGAGTCAGAAGCGCAGCAGCTTTCCGAAGAAGTGATGCTGGGTGGTGTGGTTTATGGTCATGAGCAAATGCAGGCCGCCATCAATGCGATTCACGAACTGGTGGCTGAAGCCGGTAAACCCGAGTGGGACTGGCAGCCTGAGCCTAAAAACGAAGCGCTGATCTCAGCTGTAACGGCCGAAGCCGAAGCGGGTCTGAAAAGTGCATATGAAATCCGTCAGAAGCAGGATCGCACCACCAAATTGCGCGAAGTTGCAGCGTCTGTGAAACAGGCACTGGCTGAGAAAGCTGCGCAGGCCGGTGAGCAGGCTCCTGACGAAGTCACCATCGATAACATTCTGTTTGACCTGGAATCCAAAATTGTTCGCGGCCAGATCCTGGCTGGTGAGCCACGTATCGATGGTCGCGACACACGCACTGTTCGTCCTATTTCCATCCGTCTGGGCGTGTTGCCACGCACGCACGGTAGCGCACTGTTCACCCGCGGTGAAACACAGGCGCTGGTTGTTGCCACACTGGGCACCAAGCAGGACGAGCAGATCATCGATTCAGTCATGGGCGAGCACCGTGACCGTTTCATGCTTCACTACAACATGCCTCCGTTTGCGACTGGCGAAACCGGCCGTTTCGGCGCACCTAAACGCCGCGAAATCGGCCACGGTCGTCTGGCCAAGCGCGCGCTGATTTCTACGTTGCCTGCGCACGAAGACTTCCAGTACACCATTCGTGTTGTTTCTGAAATTACCGAATCCAACGGTTCTTCTTCCATGGCTTCTGTCTGCGGTGGCTCTTTGGCCATGATGGACGCTGGCGTTCCTGTGAAAGATCATGTTGCCGGCGTGGCAATGGGTCTGATCAAGGAAGGCGGCAAGTTCGCAGTTCTGACAGATATCCTGGGTGACGAAGATCACCTGGGCGATATGGACTTCAAAGTAGCCGGTACCAAAAATGGTATTACTGCTCTGCAAATGGATATCAAGATCCAGGGTATCACCAAGGAAATCATGCAGGTTGCGCTGGCTCAGGCTCGCGAAGGCCGTATGCATATCCTGGGCAAAATGACAGAAGCGCTCACGGGCTCACGTCAGGAACTGTCTACTTTTGCACCTCGCATGCTGTCCATGAAGATCAATCCCGAAAAAATTCGTGATGTGATTGGTAAAGGCGGCGCAACGATCCGTGCACTGACAGAAGAAACGGGTTGCCAGATCGACATCAGCGATGACGGTGTGGTTACGATCTCCAGCGCCGATCTGGACAAGGCAAAAGAAGCTGAACGTCGTATTGCCGAACTGACAGCGGTGGTCGAGGTTGGACAGGTTTACGAAGGTACCGTGCAGCGTCTGCTGGACTTTGGTGGCATCGTACAGATTCTGCCTGGCCGCGATGGTCTGTTGCATATCTCTGAAATTGCCAACTACCGTATCGCCAACATCAATGACGTATTGTCCGTTGGTCAGAAAGTCAAAGTCAAGGTTATTGAAGCGGATGACCGTGGTCGTCTGCGTCTGTCAGCCAAGGCGATTGGTGGTCTGGAAGGTGTTCAGGAAGGCGCTGCTGCAGCCGAAGGTGGCGAGCAGTCAGACAAGCCTGCTGAGTAATTGACCCGCCGGGGTGGCCGCTTATCAGGGCACTCCCAATTCAAGGCGTCCGCACAGGACGCCTTTTTAGTTAAATCTGGTGAATAAAAAGCCCGTTTTCATACTTGCCTTTTCATCAAAGCCAATTAATTAACGCACGATCACTTAAATGGTCGATTAATTAACAGGCAGGGCAATTGAACGGCAGCACAAATAAAAAGACACCTCCGAAAGTTGAATTATCCAACTTTTCGGAGGTGTCTTTTTTTGATTTTCTATAAGGATTATCTGATTATCAGACCGCGCCCTGATCGATCATGGCATCGGCAACCTTACGGAAACCTGCAATGTTGGCACCAAGCACCAGATTGCCAGGCTGATTGAATTCCTCGGCAGTTTCCCAGGCGTTTGTGAAGATGTTCTTCATGATGTTCTTCAGACGCAGATCCACTTCATCAAAGCTCCATTGAATCATGGAGGAATTCTGTGCCATTTCCAGCTGGCTGGTAGCTACGCCACCGGCATTGGCGGCCTTGCCGGGTGCATAGTGGATGCCGGCTTTCAGGAATTCTTCGACTGCTTCGGGGGTCGATGGCATGTTGGCGCCTTCGGCCACGAGTTTGCAGCCATTGGCCAGCAGCGCCAGAGCGTCTGCCTGATTCAGTTCGTTCTGTGTTGCGCTTGGGAAGGCCAGGTCGCAAGGAACAGACCAGACTTCGTTACGTCCGGGCGCATAATCGGAAACGGCTTTATAGATCGCATCAGGGTGAATTTCCTGATATTTCTGCAGTGGCAACTGCTGGCTTTCCTTGAGTGACTTGAGCGTTTCCAGATTGATACCGGATTTGTGATAGATCATGCCACGAGAATCGCTGCAGGTAACCGGTGTTGCGCCCAGCTGATACAGTTTTTCAATGGTGTAAATGGCAACATTGCCTGCGCCTGATACGGTGCAGATTTTGCCATCCAGATGATCGCCGGCATTCTGCAGCATGTTCTGTGCGAAGTATACCGAGCCATAGCCGGTGGCTTCGGTGCGAACCAGTGAGCCGCCCCATGGAATGCGTTTGCCGGTAAGAACGCCTTCGTAACGTCCGGTAAGGCGTTTGTACTGACCAAAGAGGTAGCCGATCTCTCTGCCACCCACACCGATATCTCCGGCCGGAACGTCGATGGTTGGGCCGATGTGACGATACAGTTCAGACATGAATGCCTGGCAGAAGCTCATGATTTCGTTATCAGACTTCCCTTTGGGATCAAAATCGCTGCCGCCTTTACCGCCGCCGATAGCCAGGCCCGTCAGGGAATTCTTGAAGGTTTGTTCAAAGCCGAGGAATTTGATAATGCTGGCCGAAACACTGGGATGGAAACGCAGGCCGCCTTTGTATGGGCCGATAGCAGAGTTGAACTCGATGCGATACCCTTTGTTGACATTGATTTTGCCCTTATCGTCGACCCATGTGACGCGGAACATGATCTGACGCTCGGGCTCAACGATACGTTCAATAATGTTCTGATCCAGATAGTGCTTTTCTTTTTCGAACAGGGGAGAGAGGGATTCCAGAACTTCCCGAACAGCCTGGTAAAACTCGGATTGCGATGGGCTGGATTTGGCCAGTCGGGCCAGTGTCGATTCGATATAAGTCATAAGCGAGGTAGGGGTTAAGCCGGTTAAGGGTTGCGAAAGTCGCATGCCGGCCGCGTAAGAACCCAGCCAGAAGGGATGGGGCAACATCGTGTTGCGAGGCGGTCAAGACGTGCGAGGGGTAAATATCATACCGCCATCTTCTGTGCAGTGCAGCGAAAAATGCACTATATAGGTGATTGCCCTGACCTTTTTTGGCGCAAAACTGGCAGGATGGGCGCGATTTTGCCTGAAGACAGTGCGTATTTCGGAGCGCTGACACCAGAATGGTGCAGCGCCCGTAAGAGAGAAAAATCCGGATCAGCCTGTGATTGGGGCGATACCGGCTTTGGCTGTTTCCGCATCCTGGCTTGCCTGAACGCCGGAAACACCAACGGCGCCGATGGTCTGGCCGTCTACGACAACAGGTACGCCACCTTCCAGAAGACCCTGTACGGCAGGGGCAGACAGGAATGCAACGCGACCATTGTTGATCATGTCTTCGTAGCCTTTGGTGTCGCGGCGACCGAGTGCGGCAGTGTGAGCTTTTGCGGGTGCAATATGCGCAGAAACAGGAGCGGCGCCATCCAGACGTTTGAGGCCGAGCAGATGACCGCCATCATCGACGACCGCGATGGTGACGGCCCAGTTGTTCTTGGCTGCATGTGCTGCCGCTGCGTCAATGATTTTTTGCACTTCTTCCTGGCCGAGTACGGGCTTGGTCTTCATATCGTCTCCGAAAATGGGTGAACAAACCATCCATTATAGAGACGATTGATGCAGGCTTTGTAACTTCTGACGATAAAGCGCAGTGCATGAAAGTTTCGAATCGCCGGCTTTCGAATTGCGCAACCCTATGCTGCCTTGCTCAGCACCGGCTGACGATAACGTTCAAGCAACTGTGCGCGATTCGTGGCCGCCTTTTCCATACTGGCTTCCTTGACATGACCGTAACCACGAATGTCATCGGGCAGACGGGCAAGCGCAAGAGCGCTGTCGAAATTGCTCTCATTCAGACTGGAGTTGAATTCATCGAGCAGAGCAAAATACTCGTCGATCAGTGCACGCTCGGCGCGACGTTCCTCTGTGCGGCCGAAGGGGTCCAGAGCCGTGCCGCGCAATCCTTTCATATGCGACAATACCGCGAATGCCTTGAGCATCCAGGGGCCGTATTTCTTCTTGATGAGATGGCCTTTTTTGTCCTTTTTGCTGAGTGTCGGCGGCGCCAGATGGACGTGCAGCGAATAGTCCCGTCCTGGCTCGCCCTCAAATTGCGCGCGCAGTTTGTCGAAATAGGCCGGATCTGTGTACAGTCGCGCCACCTCGTATTCGTCCTTGTAACTCATCAGTTTGGCCAGATTGCGAGCCACGGCTTCTGTCAGGGTATGTCCTTTGATACCCAGGTTTGCTTCGGTGGTTCGAATCTGCCCGACTGCCTGAGTGAAGCGTTTTGCGTAGCGTGCGTTCTGATAACGTGTCAGGTGTTCGCCAAGACGCGAGATGAGGGTATCGATACTCTCGGGCATGTTCAGCAGGTTTTCATGACGAACACCCCGGGCACCTTTATCCAGTGGGACCGACTGCAGGCCGTGATGTGCCAGATATCGACCCCATTCAAAGGCGGCCAGATTCTTGTCCACAGCCACGCCATTCAGTTGTATGGCGCGCTCCAGACTTTCGTGGTGCAGCGGAATCCAGCCTTTTTGCCATGCATATCCCAGCATGAGGGGATTGGCAAATATGGCATCGCCCAGCAAGGCGACGGCATAGGCGTTGGCATCCAGAAAATCACATCTGTCTTTGCCGAGCAGAGATACCATATCCTGTTCGGTCACGGCTGACGGAAACTGCCATTTGGGATTCTGGAAAATTTCCGCAGTGGGCACTTTGGCACTATTGATTGCAGCAACGGTCACGCCCTTGCGCGTCTTGGAGGTGATCTCGCGAGACGCCGCAACAATAGCATCGCAGCCAATGATCAGATCGGCTTCACCCATGCCGATACGCGTGGAGTGTAGATCCGATGGCTGGTTGCCGATCTGTACATGACTGACCACAGCGCCGCCTTTCTGCGCCAGGCCGGTAATGTCCAGGACATTCACGCCTTTTTGCTCCAGGTGTGTTGCCATGCCCAGTAGTGCACCAATCGTAACCACGCCGGTACCGCCCACGCCGGGGACCAGAATGTTATAGGAACGATCGATCTTCGGCATCGCAGGCAGCGGAATATCCGATTCAATTTTCTCGAAGGAGAGGGTGGCGGTCTGTGGCTTGCGCACTTTCGCGCCTTCGGCTGTCACAAAACTGGGACAAAAACCGTTAAGGCAGGAAAAATCCTTGTTGCAGGAAGACT
>JBEBTQ010000031.1:0-15679 GCA_040393685.1 Advenella kashmirensis
CGACCCCTTGCACCCCATGCAAGTGCGCTACCAGGCTGCGCTACGCCCCGACGATATCGATATTAGCTTTTGAAAGTGCTGCCTCTGACGGTGGGGAAGATGTCAGGGAAATTGCGTTTCCAGCTAAGTCGTGCATCATATCATTGTGACGGTGGTTTTTCAATTGCAGGAATCGAAATTAATAAAAATATTCAGCTCACACCTACAGCCTGCCCGTAAAGGGCGAGCTTGAACGATAGGGTTTAACGACAGGACTTATGGGCGTCACCGTAAGTCAATCTCTCCCTCGATCGCAGAGGTTGCCACTATGCGAGTCAGTTTCAGGCCGACGCACCATCGTAATGCTGAATTTGCAGCGACGCCAGATCGGCGTCCGGGACGCTGCGCAGATTGACGGCGTAAGAAACCGTGCCGTCCGGCTTACGGCCACTGGAAAAGGACTCTATTCCACAGATCCGGCAAAACTGATGCTGCACGTTATGCTTGTTGAATTCGTACGTTGTCAGGTCGTCCTGGCCCTGATCAAGCCTGAAATTGTCTTCTGGGACAAAGGTCAGTAATGCACCATTACGCCTGCAGATTGAACAATTGCAACTGACGGCCTGGGTGGGTAAATCTGCTTCAACGGTAAAAGCCACCGCGCCGCAGTGACAGCTTCCTTGATATGCCATTTGTCATACTCCCTATTTAGAAATTCGAATTACCCGCCGTAGGCACCCATACGGCGCTGCAGCTGTTCGTAAGACTTCTCGGCGGCCGCCTGTTTGGCAGGCGTGGTTGGTGCCAGGTAGTATTCTGAGAAGGCCTTGTGGTAACGCTTCAATACAACACGCGTACGTTTGTCTGCGTTGCCATATGCCTGATTGTAGTCGCGTTCCCAATTGCGATTGATCACCCGGTAGCAGCGCGTGCCTTTTTCATAAGACTCATGCGTCAGTGCTTCGCACTGGCCGACAGAAGAGGGAGGATACTTCCGGGCAAAGGCCACGGCAGTTGTCGTCAATGTCTGGTCTGACTGATGTTCCTGTTCCGTAAACTGCGCGTATGGATCCGGCGGCGTGGAAGAGCAGGCGGCAATCGTTGCAAATGCCAGGGCGGCGGCTATTTTTTTGAAGTATGGGACCATATTTATTTTTTCCGAAAAATCAACGCTGCGTTGATGGGAACCTGCCTGCGCAGAGTATAAACAATTTCAGAACAGGTACCTAGAAAAATATGATGGATGAAATAGCCATGCCGCCAGGCACAATATTACATATGTATTTTCCTGCTTCTGATCTTATTTGACGATAGCTTCGATCTGGACAAGGACACGAACCTCATCGGGAACACCCATGTCAATTCCCCAATTCATTCCCCATTTGCTGCGTTCAATTTTGGTTTCGAAATCGCCGCCGCAGATGTTCTTCTTCAGCACAGGCTGAAAATAGCAGTTGTAATTGGTATTGTTAAGCGTGACAGGCAGGGTTTTGCCCAGTAGCGTCAGGTCACCTTCAACTGAGGCTAGTTTGTCGTCCTTGTAGTCGAATTTCTTGCCTGCAAACGTAATTTCCGGAAATTTATCCACGTTGAAAAAATCAGGCGACTTCAGATGGTCGTCGAAATCCTTGGTTCCCGAGCTGATTGAATTCGCAAGAATTTTGATGTCGGCAGAACCTTCATTCTTTTTTGGATCCGCTGCAATGGTACCCTGAACGTCTTCAAAGCGTATTCTTAGTGTTGACGTCTCGAAGTGTTTGACCTCAACCGTGACAAAAGTGTGAGTGGGCTCAACTTCATAATTTGCAGTTTGAGCAAAAGCGACAGATGTCGTACCAAATACGAGTGCAGCGGTCAGAAAACTTCCTGAAATACGGGACATTGAATACTCCTGTCATTGGTATGTTGGCTGACGCCGGAGCGCCAGGAAAAACGAAAACGCAAAATCAGGATATTAATTTATCACGTCTGAATTCAGAATAATGTAAGTAAGCGATTATCCGGTTATTCAAACGAAGCTCTCGACGTCAAGCCGATAGGATCCGATTTCGCCGACTTCATTGATCATTGGAAGCGAGGCGCTCCACGGTGGATTTATGGCAAAATGCAGTCCCTATGCAGATTCTGGCGCCTTGGGCGACTCTATGGAAATCAAGCCGATGACTATCAATACGGGCAAAAGTGCTGACAGTTTTACGAAAATACCGCTGCCTGATGAGTCGGGCACCGTTCTTTGGCATTCGGAAGCGGGGTTCGGTGCACCAGCCAGGCTGTCGTTTGCAGACGATACATGGTCGGCCGACGCGGCGTTGAAGGCAATGCGTGCTGGCTCAGCACTCGTATGGCGAGGTGATTTTCAGAATGCCCGACAACTGCTTCAGGCATTGACGCGACGGCTGGATAAAAAAGCGAAATCGTCAGTCCAGTCAGATGCGCTGTCGCTGACCGACAGATTTCATCGCTACCGCATGCAACAGGCGCAGCGTGTTCGGCTTTTGGGTCAGCTGCTTATTCAGATCGAACCCGATAATGGCATCGCACTGCGACGCGCGCCTGACGTCGGTCAGGCAGTGAACCAGGTATTTGCGCCACGGCAGTTACCCATGTTGATTTCTCTCAGGGAATTACTGGGTATCATCGGGGCTTTTGAATGGCGAAGAAAAGGGGTGCCCATTGCCAATTGTGATTTTCGTATTCATCCACATTACGGTGTGTTTTCGCCGTCACGTGCGGAGTACCTGAACCTGGTTATGCAGGCCCCTTTGCCGGGCCGGCATAACCGTGCGTTCGATATCGGGACGGGCACAGGTATTCTTGCCATACTGCTGGCAAAGAAAGGCGTTAAGCAGGTGATTGCCACGGATTCATCGCCACTTGCCGTGGCGTGTGCACAGGAGAATGTTGAAAGGCTGGGTCTGGATAATTGCGTACAGGTTCAGAGGCGGGCCTTCTTTCCTGAAGGAAGGGCTGACCTGTTGATCTGCAATCCACCCTGGCTGCCCGGCAAAGTGGTTACATCACTAGACGCTGCGGTTTATGATCCGGAAGAACAAATGCTTGAAGGGTTTCTGCAAGAGGCGCGCGCTCATCTTGAACCCGACGGACAGATATGGCTGATCATGTCCGATTTGGCCGAGCTGCTGGGGCTACGGACTGAGGGCGCTTTGCAGGCGCGGTTCGAACGGGCCGGGCTGCTGGTCCACGCGACATACGATGCCCGACCGAGCCATCGTCGGGCCACAGACCGTTCGGACCCGCTTTATGAGGCGAGAGCGCGCGAAACGACTCGCCTATTGTGTCTGGTGCCTACTGACACTGAAAATTCATGAAGTAGGTGTCTTCAGCGGTACCGGTACCAGTCGGATTGTGTTGTGAAATATTCACAGGTTTCTGGTATCCGCAAGTTTTTTGTGCGGTCTGCATGCACATTTCCCAGTTTGGTGGCGTCTGAGCATTAGGCGAACATTTCACCCCATAATTGCCACGGTCAACAACGTCCAGCCCGCTGGACGCACAACCGGCCAGAACCACGGGCACGAGAAGCAATAACAGTTTTTTCATTCGACAACTCCTATACTGGCTGTATTGTATCGGATTATTAATCCACACTTTCATTTTAATTAAATTCAGTTATAGTAGTAAGTGAATATCCTGTAACGTATTGAATTGAACGTTCGCACTCATGCGTATGGCCATAAGCGATCTGTTTGATTTTTATGCATTCCGTTACATTCGTTTGAGCATCAGTTGTTAATATGAAAGCCGTATAAGTTTTGTTTATGTTTATTAAAGGGGTTCTTTTATGAAAAAAATTCTCGTTCCCGCTATGATCGTTCTCGCAACTGCGGCCTCTGTCAATGCAAACGCTGCTAGGCCTTCTGACAATCTGTCCCGTCATGCACTGGGCGAGGCAAAGGATACCCGTTCAGCCTGGGCAAAATCTCAGGATATGTATGTTGAACCTACGCTGCGTATGACTGAAACAACGGTCCCTGTGACACCAGAACAGGCTCAGCAGCAAAACGCGCAGGTACAGACCGTACCAGCGGGTACGGTTCCAGTGACTGGTAATTCGCAGACAACAGTGATTGGCCCTGACGGTCGTCCCGTGCCTGCAGGCGTTCAGCCTGTCACACCACCACCTGCACCAGCCACTCAGGCAGCTCCTGGTCAGCCAATGCCAATGCAGGATGGTACGGCACCTGTACAGGATCTGTCTCGTCCACGTCCCTGATTTAAGGGCAACACGGACGCTAGCGGGGTGTCTGCCTGGCGGCAGTGAACAGTAATGACCTTATACTCGCAGGGAATTTAGCCCTGTAGGTATAAACCGAACCGGTAACGTTTTCACGTTACCGGTTTTTATTTTGTCTGCAGATTTTCCAGCATAGGAAGGTACGACAGCACATCATGGCGTGGGATTCATACAACACCTGTGATGTCGAGTGCGATTGATCGGAAGTTATGACGGCTTCGCCCAGGCATTCGTTGAATCACGCATGGATCGGCACATCCCTTCACAAGTCACCTCGTGAAATGGCCATACTAAGCTAAGAAAAGGTCAATTTTTCGATCCACGGAGTATGCAGGCCAAAGTCCAACATAGTGTCGATAATGACACAGAAGCCAACGTTGATATCAGCAAGAGGGGAGTTCGTGCCGAAATCAGCGAGACGGGAGTCGATGTCGATAGGCGCGAGACCGATGCCGGCGTTGATATGACCGAGACGGAAGCGCAACGGCTGGCGGACTATGCCGGGTTGTTTGATGTCATCGAGAGTACGCCGTTAACTCAGGAGCAACGCCGCGCCTGTATATCGGATGCAGCTGCGACGCTTGTGCTTGCCGGGGCAGGGGCAGGTAAAACCAGTACTCTCACCGGGCGCGTGGCGTTCCTGTTGGCCAATGGCCTGGCGTCTCCAGAGGAAATTCTGTGCCTGGCTTTTGCGCGTGAAGCAGCCCTGGAGATACAGGACAGACTGCTCAGACGGCTGGCAGATCGTCTTTCAGTTGATGGTTTTGTGGCCAGCACATTCCATAGTCTGGGTTTGCAAATCGTCACAAAGGTTGAAAAAAATCGTCCCCGAATCGCCTGTTTCTGCACGAAGCCTGAAACTGTGCGTGGTTTTCTGAATAAGCAGATTCAACTATTCACGGAACGATCCGATGACTATGCTCGCCTGCTGTTTGAATATTTTGCAATCGTCGAACCACGACTGTCATTGTCCTGCGAGTATGTCAGTCGTGATGCCTATCTGGCCTCATTTGCGTCGCGGTCATTGCGTGCACTTAATGGCGAGCTGATGCGCAATCCGTTGGATTGCCTGGTTGCCAATGCATTCAGTGTGATGGGTTTTGCGTATCGCTATCGTGCGCATTTTCCGCAAGAAGTCTATCTGGGCAAACGAATACCATATCGGGCGAGCTTTTTTCTTCCTGATATCAATGTGTATATCGACGTTTTCGATTACGTAGAACAAATCGACGTGCCCCGTGAAGTTCGCCAGCTCGCGGTCCGTCTGTCAGACATTCATCGTCGCTATGGCACGCCATATATTCAATTGTGGGAAACCCCGGCATATGCTGCGGATATAGGATCGCTTATCCAGGATCTGAACCAGAGATTGCATCAGCAGCGTGGCCTTCTGAATCGCTTTCCGAAAAACCCTATTACTGTATGTGATGATGAAAACGTCTGTGCTGGCAAAAAGACGCTCAGTGATGACAACACCTGGTGGAAGAAGTGTGTTGCATCGGCACGTGACTGCCTGTCGATGCTGATGGTTTCGGAAAGATGGGAGGCCTTGATGGAGACGCTTGCAGATCTGCTGCCTTTATATCGGCTCGCCAAATCCAAGGCAGACATTGTTAATAACGGGTCTGGTACAAACGTATTGTCGGATCCAGCTGTTGAGCGCATGAAGCGCTGCGTGCTGTCGCTGCTGGAACCACTTGTACATGCCTATGATGCGCATATACGGGATCGAGGGGAAATTGATTTTGACGGAATGATTTCGCGGGCCACACAGTACGTGAAGGAAGGGCGCTTCCAGGTTCCGTGGCGGGACATTCTTATCGACGAGTTTCAAGATATATCGTCTCACCGGTACGCCCTGATTGCGGCCATGCTGTCGCAACAACCGGATATCCGACTGTTTTGTGTGGGGGATGACTGGCAGGCCATCTACCGCTTTGCCGGCAGCGATATTCGCTATTGCACGCAGTTTGGTGAGAGGGTACATCCTCAATTTCGACTGATTCCATTGAGCTGTACCTTTCGTTTTAATCAGGATCTTTGCCGGATCAGCAGCCGGTTTCTGATGAAAAATGTGTTTCAGAATACCAAGCAACTTTACGCCGTCAAGCCCGGCGGCGCGCCGGTTATCACAATTGAAAATCAAGTCCGAGGACTTGCGTCCATTCTTTCCCGGCTGCAGGAGGAAGCTTCAAAGGCTGTATCGGTTCGTTCAGACCGTATTGACGCCGCTAACACAAGCGACGCAGTGATATGTCAATTGAAATTCAGCGTTCTGATATTGGCGCGATTTTCGCACTTGCTGCCTACACAATCACTATTGACAGAATTCGGCAGACGCTACCCGATGTTGCAGATTCAGACCAGCACCGTGCATGCTTCCAAAGGGCTTGAAGCCGATTATGTGCTGATCCTGAATATGGAGCAGGGCGGATACGGCTTTCCATCCGAGAAGCCGATTGATCCCGTGAGAGAGCAGTTTCTGCCGCCACAAGAAGACTTTGCGTTTGCCGATGAACGCAGACTTTTTTATGTGGCAATGACCCGCGCCAGAAAGCATCTCTGGCTGCTCGTTCCGGATGAGGTGAACAGACACTCGATCTTTGTGACGGAACTGCTTAGAGAAAACGGAAAGTACATCCGCAGGCAAGATAGCAGTGACTGGCGATCGAGTCTTTCAGCTTACAGGCAGAAACTGCCGATCGCCCGAATAATTCACGAAATCAAGCGCTACGTTGTAGGCTTGCGTGTCGGCGCAGAAAAAAAGGACCGTATCTCCTGAGTCCATATTCGCCAGGATGGATTCCATTTCGTCTTCTACAGGTTCGTCTTCCAGACCAAGACTGGCAATGTGGATCTGGCCTTCCTGTTCGAAACGCTCGGCAGGAACAATATCAGGGATTTGATCGAAGTCGACCGCAGCTACCACAAGATAAATATCCAGTACGAGACCGTTGACCTCGGCCGAGATCTGCAGGCCCTGATGCAGCGGGCGTACAAGACTTGTTTGAATGCCTGGTTCGTTCATGACAGCTTATTGTGAAAACAGGGAAGTTGGCGGAGGGGCGTCAGCGGGCACGGCGGGTGCCCCTTGATAGTAGCCCTGACGGACGCCACAGCCGGCGAGAAGAAGAACAATAGCAGTCAACGCTACGAATTTTTGCATGATGAATGTGTACCTAGAATGGGATGTGACCGGAATGGCTACAATAGCATTGTAATACGAACTGGACGTTCCGATCCATGACAAGAAAAATTGTCCATATCGATATGGATGCGTTTTATGCTTCTGTTGAATTGCGCGAGAATCCGCAACTCAAAGGGCTGCCTGTTGTTGTCGCCTGGGACAGTATTCGTTCTGTGATTGTCGCTGCGTCCTATGAAGCGCGAAAATATGGTCTGCGCTCTGCCATGTCGGTCAGGCGGGCGCGCGAGTTGTGCCCGCATGCCATATATATCTCGCCGAACTTCACCTTATATCGCGATGTTTCTCGCCAGGTGCGATCCATTTTTCTGCAATACACGGATCGCATTGAACCGTTATCACTGGATGAGGCTTATCTGGATGTCACCAACAACCATAAAAATATTGCGTCAGCAACGGAAGTGGCGCGTCGCATCCGTGAAGAGATTTATCGTCAGACATCGCTGACTGCTTCCGCCGGCATTGCGCCAAATAAATTTCTGGCCAAGATTGCATCAGACTGGAACAAGCCCAATGGCATGTGTGTCATTCCCCCTTCCAGAGTCGAGCAGTTTCTGCAGGAGCTGCCACTGGAAAAAATACCTGGCGTAGGTCGTGTAACGCTGGCTAAGTTTCACCGTTTGCAGATGAGAACAGTGGGCGATTTGCGTCTTCGCAGCGAATGGGAACTGTCTTTTCATTTTGGCAAGCATGGAAGACGGTTATATGAACTGGCGCGTGGTATCGATCTGCGTGAAGTGGACGGGAATCAGGAGTCGCAGCAGATCTCCACCGAAACGACTTTTGATCGTGATCTGCCGTTTCATGAGCTGAATGCACCGCTGGATGCGATTGCCGGCAAGCTGTGGGACCAGATTCTTCGTAAACGCAAGTTTGGCCGGACTGTGACACTCAAGCTGAAGACCGCATCTTTTAAAATTCTGACCCGGTCTCAGACATATTCGAGTCCGCTGTATTCCGTGGATGACGTCAGGCAGGCTGCAGCTGCATTGCTTACGCGTATCGATCCGCAAAAACGACGTATGCAATATCGGCTGCTCGGCCTGGGGGTCAGTACATTTGCTGAAGTTCAGGACGAAGAAATTCAGATGTCATTGCTATAGGTCGGAGGGCCGTCCAAAGATGCCACTAAGTGCCGCAGCTCTGAGGAAAATTGCAATTGTAATTACTCTGAGCAGAGCATTGATGACCGCCGTTACCGTCGTGACTTAAGGTATAGACCGCAAGATGTGTCAATCGAACTAAATCCCATCATGGGCACTGTCGCCATGGACGAGATTTTCAGTTAAACCGATGGAGAAGATAAATGAGAGACGGAATTTTCAGAACAAAAAATCCGCAGGCGAGAAATTCGCGGGCCGGAGCTGGAGAATTCCAATTGCGGTCCGCAAATGACAGATCAGGGTTTCAGCCGATCTTTCAGTCGTTTTGAGAGCTCGGCCATATCTGTGCGGCCAGCAAGTTTCTGCTTCAGAATTGCCATGGCCTTACCCATGACTGCCGGCCCGGTAACGCCGTCTGCTGTGACTTGCGTGAGAGCTGCATCCACCGCCTCTTGTACTTCCTGCTCTGAAGCCTCTTCAGGCAAAAATTCCTTGAGGACTTCAAGTTCGGCCTTTTCCGCTTCGGCCGTTTCAGTACGCCCGGCGCTTTCAAACGCAGCAATGGACTCTTTGCGTTGTTTGACCTGTTTCTCGATGATGGTCAGTACCTGATCATCACTCAATTCTACGCGGTCATCAATTTCTTTCTGTTTGATGGCGGCCTGCAAAAAACGCAGGGTACCCAGTCTGGCCGTCTGTTTGGCGCGCATGGCCTCCTTGACGGCATCAGATATAGCGACTTTTATGGAAGACGACATGGATTGATTCCGGAATGGTAAGATTAGAGACATATTATGGCATAACTTTTTCGGAGACATATATGACGGAAATAAACACTTCCCAGATTCTTCTCCCGGAAGGTGAGGCTCACGGCCAGCTCTTTTTCATCCTGCATGACGAAAGTTTCCAGGCCACCAATATGCCGTTTCTTCTTGGCGCCATCCGCACAGAATTTCCAGATGCGGTAATACAGATGGCGACCATTAAATTGGGTGAAGACACGACGTGGCTTAATCCTGAAGAAGGCGAATCGGACGCAAATCTTGCCTCTCGACTGGGTGCCGGCATACGGGCACTTGAGCAGGACATTCGCAGCAGTCAGAGGACTCACGGTGTGCTCAGTGAAGCCACTGCCGTGATCGGAGTGGGGCTGGCCGGTAATCTTGTGCTCGGTCTCACGCTACTTGACGAGCCCGTCGCAAGCCGACTCATCACTTTCGGTGCCAGATTTCCCGCTTATCCGCTTGAACTTACTCTGGATACGACGATTCATTTGCTGCATGCAGACCGGGATCTTGTTGTACCATCAAATCGGGCGCGCGAAGCCCATGATCACATGGCCCAGATGCAGGCCGATGCCACGATTGATATTGCCATGAATTCGGGGGAGTCGTTCAGCGAGATCCTGATCGGTAAAATGTTCGAAAGACTGAAAACATGTGTGCCGCTCAGATATTGGCGCTATGCAGGTGAGGCGGAGAAGCGTGAGGGAGAGGCGACGAACCGCGAATCGGATGCCTCACTTCACTGAAGATAAAAAGTCGTCTGGCAAAGTAAACGGGGAGCCAGAAGGCTACCCGGTAGACCCCGGAACACCCCAAAGGATATTCCGATATAAGACGCTCGATCGTTGGCGAGACTTAAAGCAGGGTAGGATAATCCTGCTGAACCATATGTCTGACCCTGACAGCGTCGGCAAAGCGAGTCAAACCGCCGTCTGCGTTCAATAATACGACGGCAACAGGCCGGTGATCCATTTCAGTCATCATAACCAGGCAATCGCCGGCTTCACGGATATAGCCTGTTTTGGAGAGCAGAATATTCCAGTTGCTATTGCGAATCAGGCGATTGGTATTACGATAACGTTGTTCCCGACCATTACTGGTCACAATTTCGTATTTGTCGCTGGTTGTAAATTCACGGATCAGCGGTTGCTGGTGAACGGCCTGCATCAGCCGGACCAGGTCGCGCGGAGAAGAGACATTCTGCGGAGACAGTCCGGTAGGTTCCATAAAGCGAGTACGTGTCATGCCAAGCTGACGAGCGCGGCTGTTCATTTCACGTACAAAGGCATCCAGACCGCCGGGATAGGTGCGTCCCAGCGCATGGGCGGCCCGATTTTCAGAGGACATCAGTGCAAGGTGCAGCAATTCCTTGCGGGTAAGGACCGTGCCAACCGACAGGCGCGAGGCGGATTTCTTGACGCGATCCACATCGTCAGCCGTGACCATGATTTGCTCGTTCATGTTCAGGTTGGCTGTGGTAATGATCAGTGCTGTCATCAGCTTACTGATGGACGCAATAGGACGGATGACGTCGGAATTTTTGGAGTACAGAACGCGGTTGTCGGTCAGGTCAACCACATAGGCGACCTGGGAGCGTACGATACCGCCATTATCGGCCTGGCCGACGACGGTGCTGGCAAGAGGAAGGGCATCGTATGTCTGACCGCCATCATCTTCCTGCGCGAAGCTGGAAACAGGTACAATGGAACCCGCAGACAGCACAACGGCAAGGCACGCGGCCAGCGTTTTTCTTAGAAATTTTTGCATAGGATCGTCACGAACAAATTGGATCAGGGTCTGCGCAATTATAAATAAAAATTAAAAAAAAATATATTTATTAATGGGTTAGGGACGATTTCTAAATTCGTTCTTAAGTAGTTGGGTAAGATGCATAGCTGACATTTACATGCATTTAAAGTTCATTTCGCCGACGATGTCAGCATTGTCCTGCAAATTACGTTAATTCAATCGAAGTTGTATCAAATATTTTCAGCGCCCGAAATTTAGGTAAATGTCGCAATTGCAGGGTTATCTCGCATGAGTGAGAAGGAGAACGATAAAATATTGCTTTCCTTTCAGGCTATTTTCCATTCATCCGGTATTCATTGTGTCAGACACTCATCATCACCATCAGATTGCATACGGCGGCGCCGCCCTGACTCCCTTCAGAAAAGAGCGACTGCTTGCAGCACTTGCGCAGGCGGGCATACCGGTACAGGACGTGATCGCGCGTTACGAGCATCATGTTTTTACCCAGGGTACTGTCGCGCCAGAGGACCAGGCACGTCTTACGCAGCTGTTAACCTATGGAACCCGAGTCGAAGAGGTACCCGCAGACGATGCACTTGTTATACGCGTATTGCCCCGCCTGGGAACCATCTCCCCATGGGCCAGCAAAGCCACGGACATCGCACACAATTGCGGCCTGACGGCGGTGCGACGAATAGAACGCGGTATTGAATATCGGTTTGTCGCAAGAAAAGGTCTGCTGGGCGCAAAAAAACTAACACCAGAGCAGCGCACACAGATCGCCTCCCTTATTCATGATCGCATGACGGAATATGTTGTGGACGCCGCGTTCGACGCGTCTGTGCTTATGGAAACACTGGCAGGCAAGCCTCAAACACAAATTCCGGTTCTGGAGCAGGGCAGATCGGCACTGGAATCGGCCAACCAGCAGCTTGGGCTGGCGCTCTCGGATGTCGAGATCGATTATTTGCACAAGTCATTCAGCGATCTTGGCCGTAATCCTACAGACGTTGAGCTGATGATGTTCGCGCAGGCGAACAGCGAACATTGTCGGCACAAGATTTTCAACGCCAGCTGGGAAATCGATGGCCAGAAACAGGAAGATACCCTTTTCGGGATGATTCGCAAGACGCATGCGGCACAGCCTAAGGGTACGATTGTGGCGTATTCAGATAATGCAGCGGTCATGGAAGGCGGGACCGCCAGCCGGTTTTATGCCGGCTACGACGGAAATGCGTCTGCGACGCAGGCGCCAAAGTACGATCGCCATGTCCGCCTGACGCATACGCTCATGAAGGTGGAAACCCATAATCACCCCACGGCAATTGCTCCATTCCCGGGAGCGGCCACGGGCGCTGGCGGCGAAATCCGTGATGAAGGTGCCACCGGGCGGGGTTCCAAACCCAAAGCCGGACTCACCGGTTTTACCGTTTCCAACCTGAATCTGCCCGAGCTTCCCGAATCTCGTGAAGCTGCTGCCTATGGCATGCCGGATCGAATTGCCAGTCCTTTGGACATCATGATTGAGGGTCCCATTGGCGGTGCAGCGTTCAACAACGAATTCGGACGTCCCAATCTGCTGGGTTACTTCCGTACCTTCGAACAAACTGTTGATGGCGTACGCTGGGGTTACCATAAGCCCATCATGATTGCGGGTGGCCTGGGTAGTATTGATGCGGCACTGACCCATAAAGATGTGATTCCAGGTGAAGCATTGCTCATCCAGCTGGGCGGTCCGGGCATGCGTATTGGCATGGGCGGTGGCGCTGCCTCTTCCATGAGTGCAGGAAGCAATAGTGCGCAACTGGATTTTGACTCCGTACAGCGCGGCAACCCCGAGCTGGAGCGCCGCGCGCAGGAAGTCATCGATCGCTGCTGGCAAATGAAAGAAGATAACCCGATTATTGCCATCCATGATGTGGGTGCTGGCGGTTTGTCGAACGCTTTCCCCGAACTGGTAAATGATGCTGGCAGGGGCGCTATTTTCGATCTGCAGCAGGTGCATCTGGAAGAGTCGGGCATGTCTGCTGCCGAGATCTGGAGCAACGAGGCTCAGGAACGTTACGTCCTGGCCATTCTGCCAGACGATCTGCCGCGTTTTGAAGCGATCGCGGCCCGCGAACGTTGTCCGTTTGCGGTGGTGGGCGTTACCACGACAGAGCGTCATCTGAAAGTGTCCGATGGCGAGGGTCTGCCGGGCGTCACGCCTACCGATACCGTTCATAGCGAGCAGGCACCGGCACCTGTCGACATTCCTATGGATGTGATACTTGGCAAGCTGCCGCGCATGCAGCGGCAGGCAACGCACAAGGCGCGCAATCTCACAGAGATCGATGTCACTGGCCTTGATCTGGCTGATCTGGCCATGCGGGTCATGCGCCACCCCACGGTCGCCAATAAGTCTTTTCTGATTACCATCGGCGACCGTACCGTAGGCGGACTCTGCTCACGTGACCAGATGGTCGGTCCCTGGCAGATTCCCGTTGCAGATTGCGCGGTTACGCTATCAGACTATGAATCTGTTCGTGGTGAAGCCATGTCCATGGGCGAGCGTACCCCACTGGCAATCGGCAATGCGCCTGCCTCCGGCCGCATGGCCGTCGCCGAGGCACTCACAAACCTGGTCTCTGCGGACGTCGCTTCGCTGGAAGATATCAAATTATCCGCCAACTGGATGGCCGCCTGCGGTTTTGATGGGCAGGATGCCGATCTGTATGACACCGTCAGTGCGGTGTCTGAGTTGTGCCAGGAAATCGGGCTCTCCATTCCTGTCGGTAAAGATTCGCTGTCCATGCGTACCCGCTGGGAAGAAGAGGGCGAAACGCGCGAAGTGGTCGCGCCTGTGTCGCTCATTGTTTCCGCGTTCGCACCCGTTGCGGATGTGCGCAAGACAGTCACCCCGCAACTGATCACCGATCAGGGAGATACAACACTCATTCTGATCGATCTTGGGCAGGGAAAACAGCGTCTTGCCGGTTCGGTCCTTTCCAATGTCATCGACCAGTATGGCTCGGCCGTACCTGATATTGATGAGCCCGCGCTCCTGAAAACATTTTTCCTGACCATGCGGTCTCTGGTAAACCAGGGGCTGGTACTCGCCTATCATGACAGGGCTGACGGTGGCTTGCTGGCCACGGTTGCCGAAATGGCGTTCGCCGGCCATGTCGGAGTATCAATCAACCTTGATATGCTTACGTTTGATGAGTCCTCGGCAGACTGGGGCGACTACAAGATTCGTCCCGAGCAGGTTGCGGTACAGCGCGATGAGCTGACCGTCAAGGCACTCTTCAATGAAGAAGCGGGCGCTGTGATTCAGGTTCGAGCCTCACAGCGTGATGAAGTGCTGCAGGCGCTGCGTGCTGCGGGCCTTTCTCGTATTTCAGATGTCATCGGGGCGCCAAATACCTCTGACCAGATCGAGTTTTATCGCGATGGCAGACGCCTTTTTGGTCTGGATCGGGTCGAGCTTGGCAAGGCCTGGAGCCAGGTCACCTACGAAATTATGAAGCGGCGGGACAATCCGGCAAGTGCGCTTGCCGAGTTGAATAGCTGGGAAGATCGTGATGATCCCGGTCTGAATGCCGTTGTTGCCTTTGACCCGCAAGAGCAGATTGCTGCGCCCTATATTTCAAGTGGCATCCGACCCAAAATTGCCATTCTACGAGAGCAGGGTTGCAACAGCCAGGTAGAAATGGCCTGGGCTTTTGATACTTGCGGTTTTGACGCCTATGATGTCCATATGACTGATCTGTTGTCAGGACGTACGTCCCTGGACGGCTTCCAGGCCATGGTTGCTGTGGGCGGCTTCAGTTACGGAGACGTTCTGGGTGCCGGAGAAGGGTGGGCGCGCACGATTCGCTATAACGCATCGCTTTCAGAGCAGTTTGCCCGCTTTTTTGCCCGCCCCGACGTCCTGGCGCTTGGCGTGTGTAATGGTTGCCAGATGCTGGCGACCCTGGCCGATATGATTCCTGGAGCACAAGACTGGCCTCGCTTTACGTACAACCAGTCAGCAAAATACGAAGCCCGTCTCAGTCTGGTGCAAATCGCTCAGTCTCCTTCGCTCTTCTTTACCGGAATGCAGGGAACGCGTGTGCCAATCGCGGTTGCGCATGGTGAGGGCTTTGCCGATTTCGGGCTGCAGGGCGATATCGGGGCGGTTCACACCGCAGCTCAGTATGTGTCAGGCAAGGGTTTCATCACCGAAGCCTATCCGGCCAATCCCAATGGCAGTCCTCAGGGTATCGCTGCGGTAACTACTGCTGACGGCCGATTCACCGTCATGATGCCGCATCCCGAGCGGGTGACGCGCAAAGTCATGATGTCCTGGCATCCTGAATCCTGGGGTGAGCAGGACAGCGGTGGTGACTACACGCCATGGATGCGCATGTTTATGAATGCGCGGGTGGCCCTGGGATGAGCCGGCAGAACCATGGAATTTTCCGGCGACAGCACAAAGCCGGTTGATTCGCTCTGGGCGCAAGCGTATAATTTTGCTTTGCGCCCGGAGTTATTTCATGCGTCTCATTCAAAAAGCGCTTACCTTTGACGATGTTCTTCTGGTACCCGCGTACTCAAATGTGTTGCCGCGCGACACGTCTCT
>JBEBTQ010000032.1:0-15457 GCA_040393685.1 Advenella kashmirensis
ACTCGCTACCAAGATGCTTGGCGGTCAATGGCCTGCTAAATAATAGTTTTCTCAACAAATCATTTCAGCAGTTTCGCTTTGGGCGTATTTATATTCATTTCGACAATATGAGCTGTTCCGGACTTCGCGGATTAATCAATATTGGAACAGTCGCGCCTGGTTTTAAGATATCGTAGTTTTGGGGTTCAACATAATCCCGAATTATTGAAACCATCTCGCTGTTATCTTTCGGATTCGAGTAGGCGATTCGAAATTTGAATTCGGGCTGCAAGTTCTGAAATTTATTGGTTTGCGTGGCTTCCAGAATCGTTCCGGTGCCTGGCACACCTGTTCTTTTCAATTTCTTGACTAAACTTGTACGCTTCAATTCGGGGAGATGAAATTTCCAGAAGACAACACTAAATATGACCGCTGTAAACAGGCAAACCCCCACCGCTAGATAGCTCCCAGCATACCGGAAAGCAAATATAGCGAGACCGATGCAATAGATTGCAGCAATCAGGGAAATGAAGTGTCCGATCTTGATTAAGGCTTTCATGCTGTCACTCCAGCGTCGCGAGCAACGCAGACAAATGAGTATCAAGCTCCGCGACCACGTTAGCCGGTAACATTGACAGAATCTGGCGCTCGTTTTCTACGTGAGCCTCGACGGCACGATCGATCAGGCGCAATCCTTTTGTGCTGAGCTGCACCAGGAGGCTTCGTGCATCCTGCTCGTTCGGAACGCGTTGGATATATCCGCTGAGTTCCAGCTGTTTCAGACGATGAGTCATGGTGCCCGATGTCACCATCAGCGTGGAGAACAACTCAGTAGGACTCAGACGGTATGGCGAACCTGCACGCCGCAGGGTGGCGAGCATATCAAATTCCCACAGACTAAGCCCGAATTCTGAGAAGCCTGCTTCCAGACGCTGCTCCAGCAAGGCAGCACACCGCTTGATGCGTCCGATAGGAGCCATGGGACTGACATCCAGGTCGGGTCGCTCGCGTTTCCATTGATCCAGAATGATATCTACCGCGTCGGATTGCTTGCGCGTATTTAAATATTTCATTTGTCTTGACTTCAAGATAGTTGGCGTACACAATCATATTATCTTGAATTAAAGATAAATGCCATGTTTAATTTTCAGTCACCAACTTTTTGGTACTCCCGTTGGCGCGATGTCCTGGTCACAGCGCTGGCACCCGCCATCTGGGGATCGACTTATATAGTGACAACAGAGATCCTCCCACCCGATAGGCCTTTTACTGCTGCGCTTATTCGTGCCTTACCCGCAGGCACGATCCTCTTGCTTCTGACCCGGCGGATGCCGGCAAAAGGTGAGTGGTGGCGTTTGCTGGTGTTGGGTGGACTCAATATCGGCGTCTTCCAGGCGCTGCTTTTCGTCGCTGCCTATCTGCTGCCGGGTGGTTTGGCCGCCGTGCTGGGTGCACTTCAGCCTCTGTTCGTCAAGATGCTGGCCTGGATGGCAGATGGCCGGATCCCTTCTCGCGCGATGTTGTGGTCGGCAATCACGGGTGTAATTGGCATGGCGATATTGCTGTTGTCGCCCCAAACAGTATTTGAACCAGTGGGTATATTCTCCGCACTGCTGGGTGCGGCCAGTATGGCGGCGGGGGTGTGGCTGACATGTCGCTGGCGACTGGATTTACCGATACTCGCGCTGACGGGCTGGCAACTGTTTATTGGTGGCCTGATGCTCGCGCCCATTGCCTGGTTGGTTGATGCGCCATTGCCAGCGCTTTCTTCCTTACAGGTACTGGCCTATGCGTATCTGAGTGTTGCCGGTGCATTGCTTGCATACGTCTTGTGGTTCCGTGGGATCGCCCGGCTGCCATCTGTGGCGGTGGCGTCACTGGGGTTACTGAGTCCACTGACTGCGGTGGTGTTGGGGTGGGTGATGTTGTCCCAGTCGATAACGGGCCTGGCTTTCACAGGACTGGCGATTGTGCTGGGCAGTGTGTTCGCCGTCCAGTGGTCGGCTATGCGAAGCACGTAGTCTGCATTCAATCACAATTTTCATCAGAGGAGAATTCTTATGACGTACGAAATCCAAAACATTATCGAGTCCCGGTCTTCCGTCAATCATTTCCTGCCTGACAGACCTCTGGACGATGAGACCATTCATGCACTGATTGGTCTGGCTACGCGAGCGCCTTCAGCTTATAACCTTCAGAACTGGCGTTTTATCGCGGTACGGTCCGAGCACGGCAAGCAGCGTCTGAAAGACGCAGCCTATGGACAGCAAAAGGTGGTTGAGGCCTCGGTGTCGTTCATCGTCTGCGGTACGCTTGCCTCTCATTTGGGGCTGGGTGCCACGCTACAGCCGAGTGTGGATCAAGGCGTCATGCCGCAAGGCATCGCCAATAGCTGGGTGCAACAGGTCAGTGCCATGCATCAGGACAATCCCGGCCTGCAGCGGGACGAAGCTATTCGTTCGGCTTCGCTGTCGGCCATGACCCTGATGCTGGCTGCCCAGGGCATGGGAATGGGTTCGTGCGCCATGGTGGGGTTTGATCCTGCGAAGGTCAGTCAGGAGTTTGGTCTTGGCGTCAATGATATTCCGGTTGTGATTGTGACAGTGGGCTACCCGACAGGCAACAACTGGCCGCAGAAGCCGCGTAAGCTCTTATCCGAAGTACTCGCCGTTGCGTGAAGGCTTTGTTATGGTATTGCAAAATTCCGGAATAGCGATAGTCCGGATGCAGACCTTGCAGGTGCGCGATGGACGTGACGAAGAAACGAGGTGTCGATTACCGAATCAATCACTTTCGATACATCCCAATCCTTTCAGCGTGAGTTCGACGGCTTCATCCAATGGGGTATGCGGCTCGTGGCCAATGGTCGCTTTCAGAAGATTGCCATTTAACCGTAGCGGCCGTTCCCACAGATAGCGCATCTCCTGCATTTCACGTAAAGTTGGAATCAATGGTGCAAGCAGCTTTGTCTGCCACCATGGGAAGGCTGATACTTTCGGGTGCAGGCCATGTCGGCGGGCGACGCGGAAAATTGCATCTGTCATTTGCGTTCCGTCTGCGTCCCAATGGCCTTCCATATGAAAACGTGCAAACGAGGGCAACGTATCACGTTGATTGATCAGCGTCACCATGGTGCGCGCGACATCCGGCAAAAATGCCCACTGATGACCTATGCCCACTCTCCCGGGCCGGGAGACTTTCTTCAACGGTTGATTGGGTTTGACCAGTGCCTGTGAGAACCAGTTGTTTCCGGCTCGCGGCCCAAAGAAATCCCCGGCTCTCACCACGATGACGCGAGCGCCCTGTGTGGTCGCATCCTGCAGGCGCTGTTCCATATACGACCTTTGCGGGTCTGCGGATTTTGGGGGGCATCCTCTGCAACTATTGGAAAGACGTCGAAACCATAGTTGTATACCGTGCCCGGCAGGACGATTGTTGCATTTTCAGCGATGGCGGCTGCTATTGTGTTGTCTACCATAGGCAGCACTTGTTCAGCCCAGTGCTGATATCCGGGCGGGTTGACGGCATGAACAATGACCTGACATCCTCTTGCTGCTTGAAGAACATCCTGTTGGTTCATTGCATCGCCACGTAGCCAGGTTATCCCGTCGCGCGCCTCTCTTTGAGAAGCCTGCCTGCGGCTGAGTGCCATTACCTGCCATCCATTGGAACTCAACTGGCGTGCCACTTCGCCGCCGATACCGCCACTGGCGCCCAGGACCAGAGTGCGTTTGCCTGATGAATTTACGTTTGTCATAGAAGATATCCTCATTTCGAATGGATGATCTCTATGATGTTTGAAATTGAGCTATTTGAAAATTACCTATCATGAGCCATCTGCTATACAATTTTGTATGACTGAAATGATCGGATGGGAACACTACCGTAGCTTGCTGGCGGTGCTGACTGAGGGCTCTTTATCGGGAGCCGCAAGGGCGCTTGGCATGACCCAGCCTACGATCGGCCGGCATATCTCGGCGCTCGAGACCGCTTACGGACAGAAACTATTTACCCGTACGCAGAGTGGCATGCAGCCGACTGAACTGGCACTTTCGCTTGAACAGCATGCTCAGACGGTACACGATAGCGTCGCGGCATTGGAGCGCGAAGCCTCCAGTCAGGGAGAGGGCATCCGCGGCACGGTGCGCGTTTCGGCAAGTGAGATCATTGGTGTAGAAGTGTTGCCCAAGGCACTGGCGCGCCTTCGACAGGAACATCCCTTATTGAAAATCGAGCTTGTGCCGACCAATCGGATACAGGATCTGTTGCAGCGCGAAGCAGACATTGCTGTGCGAATGACGGCTCCCTCGCAGCAAGCCCTGGTCGCGCAGCGCGTCGGGAAGATCGAACTGGGATTGTTTGCTCATGCAGATTATTTATTGCAGCATGGCACGCCGGCCACGCTTGCTGATCTGAAACACCACGCGCTTATCGGCTTTGACCGGGAAACGCCTTTCCTGCGCAATGCCATTGCCAGATTCCCGTTCTGGAACCGAGAGGCGTTCGCCTTGCGCAGTGACAGTGACGTCGCGCAGTTCGCACTGATTCGTGCTGCGGCGGGAATTGGCGTCTGTCAGGTGGCGCTGGCACAGCGAGATGAGAATCTGGTTCGCCTATTGGCTGATGAATTCGCCTTGGCCCTGGAGACCTGGGTGACGATGCACGGCGACCTGCGCGGCAGCCGGCGATGCAGAATTGTATTTGATGCGTTGGTCGCATGTCTGCAGGAACATGCCGGCCTTTACAGCTGAACAAGTCTATTGCAAAGCGACTGCCTTAAAGCTGGCCACAACCATTCCTTTCGAATCCAGCACTTCAAGGCGTTCGCCTTGAATTCGGTAGCGCTCAACGGTCTGTAGTGCTTGGAGAAACTCGGCTTCCTGTTCCATACCCGCCGGGCAGGCCATTCTGGTTCCGCCCAATGATTTGAACTTCAAATGATCCGCGCTCTCTTCGAATCCGCCCATCATGCGATTGCAGCCGCTGCTGCCAGATATCCGATTGTTCTGGGCGGAGAAAACAATGTGGGCTTCACGTTGTTGCGCTGTTGTTGTAACCGGTTTGTCGTGCAGCGTCAACAGCTTCCAGTAGGTATTTCGCAAGGGGCTGTCAGACTTGGTCATCGTGGTGGTGGCGGGCGCTGAAGTTGGAGATCCGGTTGGCGATGTCGCTGCGCAGGCCGATAGACCTGTTGCGAATAAGGCGGCGATCAGAAATCGGTGGAATATGGCCGGGGTCATAAGTTCATCCTTTGGGTAATTGCATTCAGACAATATCATCAAAATGATATTCTCTTTTCGCTTACTTTTCAGTCAGCGCGAGTTTGACTCCCAATGCGATAAAGGCGGCGGCAAAGCTGCGGCGAAGCCAGGTCATGACTGCCGGGCGGGAAATGACATGATGGCGAACTGCTGCCGCAAACATCCCATAGGCGGTAAAAACGAAGAACGTCATCGCCATGAAGACACCCGAGAGTTCCAGCATGACTGGCAGCGGGTGATTGATTTGATGATCGACAAACTGTGGCAGAAACGCGAAAAAGAATATGGACAGCTTGGGGTTGAGAATATTGACCAGTATGCAAGATCGGATAAGTTCGGCATTGGAGCGCGTTTCGGTATCAGTCTGCACTTTGAGCGCGCCATGTTCACGCAGGGTCATGAACGCCATATACAGAAGATAGGCAACACCGGCATATCGAATGATCTCAAATGCGACTGCGCTAGTGTGCAGCAGTGCCGCAAGGCCGGTGATGGCAGCGAACATATGCGGTAAAATACCCAGCGTACAGCCGAATGCGGATACAACTGCAGCTCGTCGGCCACGCGAGAGTCCAGCGCCCACAGTAATAATTACGCCTGTTCCAGGGGACAGAACTACGATCAGGGACGTCAGGAAAAATTCGATACTCATGCGCAGGCTCCGGCAAATGCGGCGTTCATGAATCGAAAGCCGCTATGATCTGCGTAGAATACAGCAATGTGCCTGGCAAGTACACATGCTGGTAAAGGACATCGCAAACGTCATAGACCAAATGTCTTGCAAATATTCAATTGTGATATGACTTTGTTATCCAATCCTCAATTCACTTACATTAAACTAGCGCATAAAGCAGGGTATGTCGAAATTTAATTAATACTTCTGAAGAAGTACGGAGGCCACATGTTAAGAAAAACGCTGTTGAATACCGCTATCACTTGTCTTGGCTTTATGGCAGTCGTGACCAATGTCAGCCATGCTCAGACACAAAGCGACATGAACCAGAGTGCCAGCGCGGACTACAAAAAGGCCGATGCCGCGTTGAACAAGACCTATCAGAATGTGCTGAAGAAATTAGATGCGTCCGGCAAGGCCGACCTGAAGGCTGCGCAAAATGCCTGGATCAAGTATCGTGATCTGGATTGCAAGTTTCAAAGCGCCGGATCTGATGGTGGCTCCATTCATTCGATGGTCGTCGCAGGTTGCCTGTCCGATAAGACCGAGGCGCGTACAAGAGAACTCGATAGCCTGCTTCACTGCCAGGAGGGTGATGTCAACTGCGTGATTAGAGAGTGAGGTAAATTTCCTGGGGTCTTCTTGGGATGAAGGGGGCTTCGCCGCTTTTTAGCTGGTCAAACACTCAAGGTTACCAAGATCCCTGTTCATCAACTTTCAAATCAGCCCAAACTAGTTAAGCCAAAGACGCCGCCGCTTCATTTAAGACGAGGGTATGCAAAATCGCCCAACACAATTGCTTTTCGTGTCCGGCGGTCATAACGAACCTGCAGCTGATTTCCCGCGACCAGAAAATTTTCTGCCTCTGGTTTGAACAATTGATGTATCGTCGTAACAAACGGCGGGGCGTCGGTCGGCGTTATTTTTATCTTGAGAAAATACCAATGTCTGTCCGGGTAATCGCTCTGCGCACTTACATGCATAGATTTCATGACCCATGCTGTACTTTCTACTCCTTCACTTTCTATATCCAGAGTAAGTAGATACATGCGGCATCTGTGGATAATTAACGCGATCACGCCTGCAATAAAAAACCTTACAGGCCATTTCATGAACTCGGCACCCCCAGGCGCTGATGAGTGTCGATAGATCGCGAGCACATCTACAACTGAATACGCTACTCCAGCAACAAAGGCGACGAAGGCAAGTAGCAGAAGTAGCCGGTTTACCCACATTATTTTCTATACAAGACAAACTACAAATTTCTGATCCATTTTCAGATAAGCGGCAATGGTATTCCATAAATTCTGTAACGCGAGACAAAGCCAGCGTATGACAAGACCACCGCAAGCGATCACAGTGGTTGAAAATAACGCGATAGTCGTGCCGAGCATGAATAATGTGCCTGTTGCTACCCCCAGAATGCCAGAAGGTAGATCGACGGTTAACGGCGCGACGGACCACATATTATGAGCCGGCTTATTCTTCAATAGCACATTAGTCGTTGGGATTTTCATGAAGCTGTACATGTCATTCTTTGATACACCGCTCATATAAGGGCCTATCCCGGTGCTTCTTCCCGTTCCCATGCATCCCCAAAAAGGCATTTTCTTCTCCTTAGATCTCAGGCGCTCCAAATTTCGGCGTCAAACAAATCATCATCTTTCTCTATCGCACCCTTACGGGTTTTGATGTCAGAATCAGTAATGGCGCGGTGAAATTTGGTGCGGTTCAGTTTAACGTGGTCAAAATTGCTTTGTTTAAAAAAAGCATAAGAAAAATCACTGTATTGCAAATCACTATGCGAAAAATCGCAACTTTCACATTGCATTTTTCCAAAACTACTCATCGTTAACCGGGATTTTTGCATATTACACTCTTTCAATATAGCACCGTTCCACAGGCTCTGGTTGCATTGAAGTTCGCTCATTGCAGTTTCGGTAATGTTTGCGTTGATGAACTGACTGTGGTCAGCCTGTGCATTGCTGAAATCACACTCAGTAATGCTGCTGTTGGAAAAATTTGACATCTGCAATTTTGCATTAATGAACTTGCATTGATCGATGATGGCTTCATTAAACTGCGTGCCAGATAAATCCATGTTCGAAAAATCCTGGCATGAAAATTCGCAATTGGATAGCGCTACGTCGTTGATAATTGCACCTTTAAGGTTAACAGTTGACATATCCAATTTGTATATTGTTGCATTTGTCAAAATGCAATTTTGCAGATCTGCGTTTTCCAGCCTGCAGTCCAGGATGTTACTGTTATCAAGATTCTCACCTGCCAATGCGAGACCAAGGGTTTCGCAGCCATCAAAAGTAATACGCGACAGCGCACAACCTCTGAAGAACGTTCCGGATAACTTTGATTCCGAAATGGTGGCGCTACTTAAATTACAGCCCAGAAAGCGAGTATTCTCAAAATCACAGCCGTCAAATACGCATCCTTCAAAATTTGCTTTGTCCATCAGCGCATTATTGAACGAGCAGCCCTGGAATATACTGTCTTTAACAAAACTTCCAAGTATCTGAGCATTGGTGAAATTGACTTTGTTGAAAATCATTCCCGGAATGTGCTCGTCTCGAAAAACCACACCTGATACATCAATATCATCTATAGCATCCAGAGAGTCTGCCCGTTTCAGGATATAAGCTTTACTCATTCTGGTTTCAGTCCCGCATCTGCTATGTAATCACTTTTTGGCACTAGTCGCGTATTCTTGATATATGCATTCTCGGTTCGTGTTGATGCATCCAGAATGGTCTCGGACATATCTGCTCTGAAAAAATTGCAGGAGCTCAGATTAGCACCAATGAAACTCGATTTTTGCAAATTTCCAGACATAAAATTAGTACCTGACAGATTTGCCTGATCAAAATTGGTTCTCATAAACATAGCTTGAGGAGTTGAACATTTGTGCAGCACGCACCCGTGCATATTAGCTAACGAAAAATCGCATTGCTCCAATATGGTTCTTTCAAAAGTCACGTTAGTGAAGGGGATCTCTCTGAATATGCATTGCTGAAAAAAAGATGATTCAATATAGGTGCTCGATATCTCATTGTCCGGTGTAAAATTCAACTTGCTACACCGCATATTTTTTAAATGCAAACGGATCAATCTGCTTTTCAAGAAGGTTGTGCTAATCAGCTCGCAATTATCGAGATTTACCGTATCCAGTTCGCAATTGAAAAAATCAGTTTTCTCTATAATGGATTCAAAGATATCGCATTGCTCTAATACTGAATCGGTCATTGTATTGTGTTTGATTTCGGCATTGCGCCAGCTACATTCTACGAATTTGATACGGTCTGCCTGAATTCTCAAAACAAATGCGAAATGAAATGTACAGTTCTCAATCGCCATTGGATTGTCTACAATGACACCGTTGAGGGAAGCGTGATTGAACGAGCAGTTCTTAATAATTGCACTGCTCAAATTCGTATTATCAAGGCGAGCTCGCTCCAGAATCGTATCTACAAGCGTAGAGCGAGCCAATACCGTCTCGTCAAAGATGCATCCACTCAAATCACACCGGGTCAAATCGACGCTTTCCATCTTGGCATTGGAAAAATCAGCATCCTTGAGATCCATTCCAGATAGATCCGCGCCCGTCAAATCCATTCCTGACAAGTTTCGATCTTTATCGTAGTGCTGTTTTACTTTTCGCCTGATTTCTACACTTTTTTGAGGTGAAATTCTTGCTGCTCCTTTCTGGTACTGAACAGAATAGAGATACATCTGATCAAGAGCTCTTTTTGCGTATCGGGCCGTGTCGATAAGTTTTTTTGCGCCATCCGGATTTCGTGACTGGAGTTTTCTATAATTTTGTCGAAGCTGCAGCACCTCAAGATTGTTGTTTAAGGCAGAGTAGTCGGGCGGCCCGCTATGTGGAAGTTGGATCTTATCCCGCTTGCTGCCCGATTCAATGGCTGACCCCGTGTACATATTGCGCAGCTGCTCTTTTTGGTCAGCCGATCTGCCATCGTTCTTATCTTCATTCAATTCGAGTAATGCTCGCTTGCGTTCCTGTTCGAATTCCCTTTGAATTTGTTCGCTTTCCTGCTGCATTCGATCAAATTGTTCAGCCGCATCTCCTAGCGTTATTGGCTTGATTGGGCCTATGAACCCTTCGGGAAATTGGCGTCTTCCGTAGGGCATTTTGGCTAGTTTTGCGAAAATTTCATTTGAGCCTACACCTTCCTTTTCAATCCAGGGATCAAGTAGGTCTGCGGGCATAAGTTCATCATCTTTCAACGCATGGTAGGCACGCCTTTCGGAGTGTGCGCGAACGTTGAAAGTGTTTACATAGTGTGCAAAATCGCGTGGCGATGACTCCATTTTCTCTATTGCACCCATGATGGCAGTTACATCATAACCATCGTCTTCAGTGATTTCGATATTACCGTGGTAAAGCAATATCACGTTCTTGAAATGAGGGACAAACCACGCTGTTGTTGGGCGCATGTCCACTTCTTTCAGTTCGCCAGGAGCTTCGCGCCGTTCTATAAAGCATCTCGCTCGCAGGCCTGGCAATGTCCCTTGCCAACATTGTTCTTCGGGATGCATATTCCACATCTCGAATTTTTCATTCATGGACAATTGCGACTTATCGTGCCAGATTTGATCCTCGCTAGCCGCATTGAATGCCGTGAAATCAAGATCATCGAAAAAGCCGCTTCCGACTTCTTCAATCCAGGTCTGAGATACGGTGCCCATCTTGCTCATTCTTCGAGGCCAGTCAAAGCGATGCATTCCAAAATTGAACGGTTCAGGATCGCTTTGTCGATTTGTGTATCTATCGGTCAGCCCCTCCAGGTTAGGCAGGCGAATGCCGCTTAGGCCGTCAGATATCGAACCTTGTGCACCAGTTCCTAATGGATTTATGAAATGCTCAGGGCCGCCAAAAGAGTTACTCCAGCTCATCGATATGCGATCAAATTCTGCCGGGTTTGTTATTTTGTTATCAACCAGGAAGCGGTCGCCGAAGACCAGACCCTGTTTGCTTATATCCCCAACGACAGCTCTTACTGCGCATTTAGTCTTATCTGACTGATGCGCCGTATAGGCATAACCACTGACCAGGAACTCTGGGTTTGGCTTGGGCATGACAAAATCTATCATCTCATCTGCATCCAGTTCACCCAGTAAATCGTGAAGCAGAAAATGCTCGGGCATGATGCTCACCTTGCGTTCACTATACCGAACACTGATAACCACAGTTGTCGCAAGGTATTTTCTGCCCATCCAGCGGTATGGACGGGGCATTAGCATCATTCGTAACGGTTTAACAAATCGCATTTTTTAATTATGAGAATACGTTGTACGCTACCATCTGGATACGCAGAAGCGCCCGTTCATAAAACGACTTCACCGGGTTGTTTACATATTTTTCAGCCAGCTCGCCGCTGATCAATGCGAGATATAAATCCTTGTACGGCGCAACAATTTTCACAGGTGCAAGAGATATCCATCTGCCATAATATCCATTCACGCTTGCTCCGGCAAAGGAAAAACCCCAACCTGTTGTTTTCGAAAACGGATGGGGAGAAGTCATTTTGTATGCGAACGAATAGAACGATTTGGAAGTTGCAACGTCCGAAGTATCGTGAGTCGCTATCGTCTCGTACTTTGAACAAGTAATTTTAAGAGTGGCCGTTGTTTGCTGGGCAAAGGAGCTAACTATATTCCAATGTGTCAATCCGTCTACCGTTTTATTTTCAGTGCCTAAATAGGTGTCCATTACAAAGCTCATCACCATGGCTTTCAAGTGTCCAAAAATAATAAGGGACGACGCACCAGAACCGGAAGAAACAGCAGCGGCAACTGCCGCGGCTGTACCCGCCTGGGCTGCCTGTGCCGGAGTCATGCCTTCATCAAGTGCTTTTTGGGTTTCTTCTTGTGCCAAGGCTCTATCCGCTCCCGCGTTCACTGCCTGATTACCGGCAGTAGTAACTGCGAGCTGTCTTTTTTCCGCTTGCGACATTTTCGGCGCATTCTCGACCAGCGATTTGGCTTTATTTGAAGCAAGACGTGGATCCGCGACAGCCGTTCCAACAAGGTCCTTTACCAGTTCTTTCAACTGCGCATCTGATTTGCCGGCAGACAATTGATTTGCGGTTTCAGAAACGGCCGTCTGTGTAAGCGAATCAACACCGTGATCATCTAATGATGTCTGTAATACAGTTTGGAAATTAGAAGCGTTCACGTCTTGCCGCAATACCTCTTGTATCGCTTTCTCTGCTTCAGAGCCAGGAAGTATGTTGAATAGATTGCTCATTATTTAATTTTTCACGTTATGTAAAGGTGCAGATTGCTGGTTGTGCCCTCCGGAATCGCCCTGAAGAATGCCACTTCGCTTGTCGCGCCCCTCCTTGATCCCAAAGACACCGCCTACGTCCATGTCTTGCACCGCCAGATACAATCGACCTGCACATGCAGTCAACGAGAAAATTCCGTAAGACTCTGCATCCTTTCCGTATTTCACATTGGCGGCGAAGGCGCTGAAACTGATCGGAGTTTCAGAGTCATAGGAGCCATAATAATTTCCTTGAGAGAATCCGCTGTGGTTGCGGGTATCGTCGCCCACCTGCTGGGTTTTTACTACATCGCAATCAATTCGAAAATTATGCCCGGCCATTTCATAGGTTGTATTACTCAGATGAGTGTGTATGGCATTGTTCGCAACTTTTAGTGTTTCGGTACTTTTGTATGTGATCGTGGTGTCTCCAGTCACAAGCATGATCAAATAGCCAAAGATGTCAAAAGACGATGCGTCTGCCGAAAACATTGCTGCGGCAACCACTGCGGCAACGGCAGCTGCCGCTGCAAGTGCCGGTGACATCCCTTGATCAATATTACTGTTTACTTTTGCTCTCAGCGCTTGACTCGATTTAGTGTCAGTGACTCCAGCGCGCTTTAACGCTGACTGACCTTCTTCAAAGGCAATGGCTTTTTTGTTCTCGGGGCTGAGCTGTGCTAAAGGAATGCCGCCTTCGCGTATTCTGCGATTAACCCTTTTAGAAGCATCTTCAACCGCTAGTTGAGGATCAGACAACGTTACACCAACGACGTTTTCTGCTATTTTCCGGGTTTGTTCTAGGGATTGCCCCTCACTGAGTTCAGTAACGGTTTTTGCTGCTGTTGCTGCAGTGACCGAATCTGAGCCGTGTGAAGTTAGCGTATCACGGACACCCTTCTCCAACTCTGCAGATGTGAGTTCCCCCGGGTGTCCGGTTAGAAGTCGATTGATTGCATCAACGCCTTGAGACGCATTGGAGTCAGGTAGAACTCGGGGAATATTTTTGTACGTATCTGAACACATCATCTATCCTTGGCCGTGGTCTCGTTCGAATTTCTACAGAAGCAGGAAAAAAATATTGATGACCGCCATATGAATGGCTTCTGATCGATTCAGTTTGTAGTCTGCATTTCCGAATGCAAACCCTTTCACGCCGTGACGACTACTGCCGAAATGTTTCATATACGCGCAAACACCAAAGCGCGAAACCGCGCCGCTTGCGTTAACACCAGAAATATCAACGGAAAGCGCGGTGTATGCTCGGTTCACTTCGGAAACTTCCATGATGTTGAATAATCCGCAACTGGCGCTCAGATCCGAGCGTCGTGAAATCTTGTTTCCGGTTACCGTATTGATCTCCTTATCTGCCTCGATAGAAATTGTTGAGGCAGTGAGATAGACATTTTCCGCATCTATCTGGATATCAGAGTGGTGTGTGTAGGTGGTATCTCCGATAACCGTTTTGAAGTGTGAATTCTTGAAATCGAGATCGACGGCCCCATAGACCTTGGCGGTTAGATTTCCATTAATTTCCAGCCCAGCAGGCAAGACACTGCCATTTGACTGTGCATTGACGACCGCCAGCTGGGCTCTGGCAGCATCACCCGAATCAATCGGTGTTTCAGCTAGTATTTCAGAAATATCCGATATTGCGGTCTTTGATTTACTGTCGATCGGAATGTTATTGTTGCGGGCAAATTGTTCGACTTCACCAGCACTTGCAATGGCGTCGTCATCCTTTTCCTCTGCAGTTCGAAGTCTGAGTAGTTGGTCTGCTCGCGTATCGACGCTGGGCCTTGCAAGGACCGCTTCCTGATGAATTTGAGCCGCTGCGTATCCCGCGGAGTCTTCAGGCGGGATTCCCTGTGAGTAATAATTTTGTGCAATCTGTTGTGCTTTTTCGGAAAGCGCCGGATTGCCTTCAGCTGCAATGGCTGCCTGCTCACCAATTATTTGATTGATAAGTTCGTTGTTTCCAGAGGCACCCTGGGCAATAATTTGCTCTTTTACCTTTCTTTTCACCTCATCAACCAGATTTGGCTGTCCCATTTTCGCTACCCTTCAGACTCAACCTACATTTCCAAAAATAATCTTGTTGAAATTACCTATGTGAATCGAACCATATGCTCCAACAAGCAAATGGCCTACCGCACCGATTTCGGAGACGGCCTGCGCGCCTATAACACTATTATTCACGACGCCTATTGTGGATTGAGTGACTGAGCCGACCGTGTTTTTGATAACGGTTCCTGTTACGCCTTCTGAATATGCCTTCATATCAACAGTTGTGGCTGACTTGCGAGTAATGCTCGTGGTTCCAGTGGTCTCAGAATTATTCTTGCCTATTACCTTGGTCGTAAAATCACCTTTGGTCGTTTCCACTGAAATCGACCCCGCCTTGATACTATAATGCCCGCAAACGTCTACAGAATAATTCCCGCCTATGGTGTGATTATGGTCATTGACCACTTCATCGCACATATCTTTCTGCGCCCGCATGTACACCTGCTCGGATCCACCCGTATCATCGAATAGCATTTTATTGCACATGGAAGGATCGCCATGTACTGTCTGGCTGCGGAAACCACTTTGATTTGCACAGCCAGGCAATTCTACTGGTGGCATATTATTGGCGTTATATACCCGTCCCAGAACTAATGGCCGATCAGGGCATCCGCCGATAAAGTCCACTACGACCTCGTCATTGATACGCGGTAGCTGCAAGCCACCGAATCCACCACCGGCCCAGGGACTGGAGACGCGTACCCAGCAAGAGCTGTTTTCATTCTTTTTACCGTAACGGTCCCAGTGAAACTGCACCTTGATGCGTCCATATTTGTCCGTCCAGATTTCCTCGCCCGCCGGGCCTACTACACGTGCGGTTTGCGGGCCGTGCGTGCGGGGGATCGGGGTGATGCGCGGTGCGCGATATTGAATGCTGGAGGGCAAGGCAATAAATGATTCTTCGTAAAAATCCTCTGAGCCGGTGCCGCTGGAATAACCAGAAACGCTCATCCGATAATTGACCGAAACAACCAGGTACTCTTTATTCTCAGATGAACGAGGATGATTTTTCAGATTGAATAGATATCCTGGTGCAATGCCGCGTGCGTTACTTAATCCCCGGTTCTGTTCCTGTTCACTTTGCAGCTCCTGCAGGCGCACTCGGGAATATTGTTCGCCGTGGTCAGCTTCCTGAAAACCACCGTGCCACTCGAACATTTCCAGGTTGCCGCTTTG
>JBEBTQ010000033.1:0-15219 GCA_040393685.1 Advenella kashmirensis
TTGGGAAATAGAAGGGCTGAAGGATAGCAACCTTACTTCTAAAGCTAACCGCCTACTGTGGCTTTAATCCTGTCATCTTCATCATATTGTCGGTCCAGGCCGTTTGGTTCTTCAGTCGCTCAGTGTATTCCTTACCGTTGAGTCGCGATATTGTTACACCGGTGGTTTCAAGCTGGGATTGCACCTCCTCGTTGTCGAGCGCCACATCCAAAGCATGCTTGATCACGCTGATGGTACTGTCCGGCGTACCCATGGGTACTGAGATGCCGCCGATAGATGTATTATCGACATCCGGAATTCCCAATTCCGCAACCGTTGGTACCTGGGGGAGCTGCGGGTTGCGTTCCTTCGTCAGTATGGCTAGCGGTCTTATCTTTCCGGCCTTTACTTGCGGGATAGCGACCGATGCCAGCACAAGCGCAAAGTCTACCTGCCTGCCAATGACAGCGTTCAAAGATTCAGATGCCCCCTTGTAGGGAATCTGCAATGCTTTGGTATGCGTTTTGGCCAGAACAAGCTCCGCTCCCAGGTGTGATGGTGTACCTACTCCGCCCGATGCATAGGTCAGAGGTTCTTTTGCATCCTTCAACTTGCTGATGAGAGTCTGAAACTGATCGTAGGGTGAATCCGGGCGCACGATGATGACCGAGTCCGACTGGGACATGCTGCCAACATGTTTAAAGTCCCTCATCACATCAAAGCCTGGTTTTGCGTATATCTGTGTATTGTCCGCCAGGGCGGTCGAGGAATATAGCCACGTATAGCCATCAGGGCGCGCGCGTTTAACGACTGAAGCCCCGATATTGCCCGCCGCGCCCCCGCGGTTCTCAACGACTACCGTCTGACCGAGCACTTTGGACATGGCGTTTGCAATTATTCGGGCGTTGGAATCAGGGCCGGTACCGGGTAAGTAGGGCACAACCCAGGTGATTGTGGAAGATGGATAATCGCTGCTTTTGGCATGACTTACGCCCATAATGACAGTCCCGGTGCAGCATATAACAGACGCAATTTTTCTGATTCTGTGGTTCATCTTTTGTCTCCTTGTCATCTTTTTTGAATTCAATATAGTTTTAAGGCTGTTTTTTATGCCAGCAACTCGCGGGCAATGGTATTGCGCTGGATTTCACTCGTTCCGGTCAGGATGCGATACATGCGAAGCAACCTGAACATGAACTCTACCCGGCTGCCCTGGACGATCCCTTGACCGCCATGGATCTGGACGGCGCGATCGGCAATACGAAAGGCTGTCTCTGAACAGAATAATTTGGCCATTGATGTCTGAGCACGTCCCTCAAGACCGTTATCGAGAGCATGAGCCACGTTTAGAACTAGCGCGCGGGCTGCTGTCAGTTCTGTTGCCATGTCTGCCAGCATATGCTGTATTGCCTGGAATGCGCCTATTGGTTGGCCAAATTGTCGGCGTTCCATTGCATATGCAATAGAGTCCTGCAGAGCAACACTGGCATGACCAAGCATGGCCGGACAATGCATCAGTCGGTTCACGGAAATTCGACCCAGTGCCATCGACAGGCCTTTGCCTTGTTCACCGATCATGTTGGTAGCTGGGATGCGGCAGTCTGACAGGACAATATCGCCTGTGCTTGATTGACCAGCCAGCGTTTTGTATCCTGATTTGACAGTAAAGCCAGCGCGGTTGCGTTCGACAAAAAAGGCAGATGTCTCGCGCCGTTGGGGGTCATCACTAGTCGAGGCAATAATCACCGCCATATCGCAAAACGGTGACCCGGATATATAGCGCTTTTTTCCGTTCAGAACAAATTCATCTCCGTCGCGTACTGCTTTGGTATGTACTGCGCCCGCGTCAGACCCTGCTTCCTGCTCTGTGATAGCAAAACAAATCGCCTGCTCTGCGCGGGCTACAGGCAGGATAAATCGCTCCATTTGATCGGGAGTTGCGGCACGCGCCAAAGCACCGACTCGTGGCGGACCGGAAAGTTCTCCCATCACATGAGGTGCCAGTACTGATCCGGTCGCATAAATCGCTTCTTTGATGAGAACGAGATCGCGAATGCTGAATCCGGCGCCGCCTAGTTCGGCAGGCAGATTGACCCCATAGAATCCACGGTTGCGAGAAAGCGTCCATATCTGTTGGAGCAGTTTGCGAGGCGCACCGGATTCATAAGTGATGCCATTTTCCGTAGCCAGTGGATCTATCTCAGTCGCAATAAATTCTTTCACTTGCCTGATGAATTCATAGGCTTCAGAGGTTCCCTCGAATGTCTTTATGTCTTGATTCATGTTGCCTCCGCTTTCAATTGACCATGCGGGTTCTACCGCGCCAATAGGGTTCACGTACGTCTTTGCGCGAGAGTTTTCCATTTGCATTTTTAGGCAATTGATCTACAAACGTCACGGAACGAGGACGCTTGAAATCGGCGAGTCTGTCGCGGCAAAACGCAATAATTTCTTCTTCGCTTGCATTCTCGCCATTTCGCAGAACAACAACGGCTGTCACTGCTTCACCCCAACGTTCATCTGGAATACCAATGACGCAAGCCTCGTAGAGAGCAGGATGCTGAGCCAATGTACTTTCCACTTCGTTGGGATAAACGTTGAACCCGCCAGTCACAATCATTTCCTTGCGGCGATCTACAATATAGATATATCCAGCCTCATCCATCCGGGCCAGATCACCCGTACGCAGCCATCCGCGCTCATCGAAGGCCTCGGCTGTTGCCTTTGGCGTGCGCCAGAAACCTGCAAAAACATCAGGACCACGCACGCAGATTTCTCCGATTTCCCCTACCTGGACCCGCTCTCCTTTTTCATTCAGCACTTCCACCTCGGATTCGCACGAGACACGTCCGCAGGCGCCAAGTAGTTCTTCGCGACCTTCTTCAATAGCGATTCGGTGATCCTCCACGCTCAGGGCAATGATGCCACCCGTTGTTTCTCCTGCTCCGTAACCTTGCGACAATACGGGACCGAAGGCGTTCCATGCTTCCCGGATGCGGGTTGGTGAAATGGGTGCAGCGCCATAAAGGAGCAATCGCAGACTGGACAGGTCGCGTGTCTTGATACCCGGATCCGCCAGCAGTGCGTTAATCATGGCGGGTACGACAAAGCAAATCGTTGCTCTATGCTTTTCTATGGCTTCAAGGACCTGATCCGGCTGGAACTTTTCAAGTAAAAGAAGCGTTCCTCCCTGATAGAGAATCGCCTGCATGAACATTCCGCTGGCATGGGTAATGGGCCCGCTCAGCAGAAGCACTTCCGTTCCCTGCATATGCATGCGGCCCATCACATTCTTGCGCAGCGATGCCATACGGTTGCCAACGGTTTGCATAGCGGCTTTCAGTTTGCCTGTTGAACCCGATGTGTAGTGAAGTACAGCAAGATCGTCGAACTTCATATCGACATGTACATGTTCATCTGACTGCCCGCCAAGCATTGTTTCGTAGTCCTCCCAGCATTCGGGGACGGCCTCGGAAGCGAAAATAAAGCGACGGCCCAATGTAAGTCCATTTTGAATTGCTTTTTCTATCATTGGCTGATGCTCTGGGCCGGTAAAACAGATGGTTGGCTCCGCATTGGACAATGCATCTTCAAGCTCGCTCTGAGCCAGGCGTGCATTGAGCGCCACTTTCACCAGCCCAGCCTTGTACAGCGCGCACTCCAGTTCTATGATTTCAGGTCGATTTGGAGAAACGATTGCAACACGATCACCTTTCTGCAAACCAAGCGCAAGCAGAGCACGGGCAAGGCGATTGGAGCGTTTTTCAAGTTCTGCGTAGGTAATGGAGCGGTCACGAAACAATATGGCCGTTTTCTCGGGCCAAAACCTTGCGCTGCGTTCGGTAAATATTCCAATGTTCATCTGATCTCCTTTCGGAAAGTGTATCAACGCGTCGATTAGCGCGGGATAAGTGGAGAGCGCTATCTGATAAGATATGCTTATCACCAAAATGACAAATGAAAATCTATGAGTATCCGCCTGGACGATGTCGACTACTTTCTTTCTGTCGCCAAACATGGCAAGGTACGCCGCGCGGCAGAAGCGCTTGGCGTGAGTCAGCCAGCGGTAACCCAGGCGCTGCATCGTTTGGAAAGTGAATGGGGTTTCCCTCTCTTTTTTCGAAGCAGCACTGGCATGCAACTGACGCCAGCGGCACAGCCGTTTTACGAGCGCATCCGCAAATTGCGGACCGGCTTCGAGGACGCAGTAAAAGAGGCATCCGATCTGCACCTAGGGGAGCGAGGGATGTTGCGGGTGGGTGTATCGTCGTTATACATTCAACGCGTATTTGTACCTGCGGCGCTGGAATTTCAGCGGCAGCGTCCTGCGGCACGGTTGCGGCTCATGTTCAATTTGAATGACCGGCTGCAGGAGGCGCTGCATGCAGGCGATATTGATTTATGTATTAGCGCCTTGCCTCGCAAGGTGCACGAGGAAATGACGTCAGTGTCATTGCTGGACGATCCCATTGTGTTGGTGGTGAATAGCCAGCACCCTTTGCTGAAATTTCGCGAGCTGAGGATCGAGGATTTAAGTCAGGAATCATGGATATTGCCAGCTTCCACGGTCATGATTCGTAGAGAAATAGAAGGCCGGTTTGCGGAGGCTGGCTTGCCACCTCCGCGAGTCTTGGTCGAGTTTAATAATGGAACTTCCGGTCAGCTGAACCCACTCATTACGAACACGAATCTGATTGGCCTGATGAGTGAGTCGACTCTTAACAGCCCGGGTGGGGCAGGCCTCAAGGCATTGCCCTTGGAACAAGGCAGGTTTGTTCGCAAGGTAGGTATTTTGTATCGGAATACCGCGATTTTATCCCCACTGGCACAACGATTTATTGAACTGTTAAAAACGCAGTATTCGTGAAAAGAAAATCGTTCAGCTTGATTTTTTAAAAGCCAAGAGCCTGGAAGTCGGTTTGACCCAAGACTGTATTAAACGGGCGAGTCTTCCAGGTGCGGCGCTAACGCGCAAATGAAAATTCAGTATTCCAAATTACTAGTGCTTGCCTCTGGATATAGATTTGGCATTAGCAAGGAAAGAGATTCCAGCGGAAAACCAAATCTTAAAGGCGCGTGTGTTGAGTTGCTTTTAACCACGCCAAGGGCGATCAGTTCGGACAGTAGGTAGCGTGCAGTCCGTTCGCCCAGACCCGTCATTTGTATAAACTCTCCTCGGCTGAGGCTGCCTACGGCAAACAAATGTTGAAGCGGAAGAATTGCTTCTTTACGCAGTTTTCTGTTGCCTGTGGCCGAATGATAGGATACGAAACCCTCAATTCGATTTTTCATCCCTTGTAGATCTAGCAAGCCTGACATGAAATTCACCTGATCGAGACAAATATCCAGGAAAAAATCGATCCAGGAGAGCAAGCCTTTTTCCGACAGATTACCCCGGCCGTCAAGGTCTCCCTGCCGTGGTGCGTCTGCAGCAGCCAGCATTTGGTAATAGTTCTCCTTGTTTCTCGCCAAACCACGATTTACGGACCAGATACCATGGCTGTGGGACATAAGTGATGCATGTGTCTGCAGTCTTGAAGCTCGCCCGTTGCCATCGATGAAGGGATGTATCCATGCAAGCCGATGATGGGCGCACGCGGTGGCAATGAGGTTGCGTTGCGGCGCCCACGGCTTTGCATAAAATTCATCGAATACGGAAAGAAATTCCCGCAGGCTCTGAAATGACGGGGCCAGATGTCTGCCTACTTTCACATCTCTGGTTCTTAACGCTCCCGGAATTGTTTCCACGCCGTCGGGAGTTTTGCGGTCATCAGGCGACAGACGACCATATAGTGCAGTATGTGCTCGTATGGCAAAAGCACTGGAAAGGGGGAGAGCGCCGTCAGAAACGGCCTGCTCGAGTTCTTCTTCTGCTTCAATATGGGCCAGAGCCAGGCGCTGTAACGATGCGACTTCAGGCCGGGCTGAGAAATCGTTATGTAGTGCTTTTTCAATATTTGCCGGATGTGTCCCTTGACCCTCGATCTTGTTGCTGTAATACGAGTTCATTGACCGAACCAGGCTGCGAATTTCACTCAGCGTCTCTGTTGGTGCACTGGAACTTAACGAGAAGGCGTTAAATGCAACAAGGTCAGCTTTCTCGCTAATTCTCACCCACTGATGCTCTGACGGTAGCATTGGATGGATTTGATGAGGTTGTGAGTACATTTTGCCGGTTTTAATTAAAACTTATTTTCAATATAACACATTGATATTAATGCATTTTTATAAGAAATTCCAGATATTTTTCCATTATTTTTGCCGGTTTTTTTGCCGGTTTATCTGCCACTTATTTTGCACGAATAAATCAGCCGCTCCATCCGAAGTAAAACGAGCACAACTACAATTAAAGACCCTCTCGATGCGCAGAAGTCGGGACTCTCGCTATCAGATAACTATATGAATTTATTATGATTTTGGGGAAAAATTTACTATAGTTTAGGGCAAAAATTTACTATAGTTTAGGGTAAAAATTTACTATAGTTTAGCGGGAACTTCCTGGGTTGCCCGCAGCTTCTTTCGCCTCCTATTCGGCAACTAGATCCAGGCGTCATCTGTTCAGCAGCCGATCGGCCCGCTCCTGCGACCGCTTTACGTAATCATTCATGCGCTCTTCCTGCTCGTGCGTGCGCTGTCGGGTGACCTCTTCGCGCTCATATTGAGACTTCTGATACGAATCGTGATCCCCAGGACGCCCATGAGCAAGCGCGAGATTCATTTGGAAGCTAGTGATTGATAGCAAGAGCAGGGCGAGCGCAGTTTTATAGTTCATGTTTAAAGATAAAAGTGAAAATTGAATCATTAACTCACACTATGTTGCCGTAAATTTGTGCATATCTCCAGCACGGCAGACAGGAACTTGCCTTCAAATAATTAAAACCAGATCTCTGATTTGAATTCAAGATACTGATGGCGTTTATGCAGCCAACACAAGATCATTCATCGCGGCCGCTACGTCTTGATTTTGATGCGCCTGGAGAATTTCTCCTATTTGCCTTTGGAGCCGGTCGACTTGTGGTGTCGCGAACAATCAACTCAATATCCAGAATTGCAGATTTGGGGTGAACATCCTTTTCTATCCATTCGAGAATGGACTGAGCGCATTTGATTCCGAGCTCATAAGTCGGTAACTGGATGGTGGTTAAACCTGTTGGAAGTTCGGATGCAATAGGTAAATTATCACAACCGACAAGTGAAAGGTCCTTTGGAAGATCGATGCCATGTTTCTGCGCCTCGAACATACAACCCATTGCCAATACATCGTTACCGCAGAATATGGCTGTGGGGGGATTTGGCAATTCAGCCAAATGACGCCAGCCGGATCGTCCGCCTGAAAAGCCAAACGGCTGTTCTACAAAATACCGCTTTTTTAATGCAATGCCTTGGCGACGCAGCGCGTCAATAAAGCCCTCAGCACGTTGCCGAGCACGGTCGTTGAATTGTGTATAGCCTGAAATTATTCCAAACTCCTTGTGACCTAGCTGCACCAGGTGTTCGGCAGCGAGCTCTCCAATGAGGCGATTATCGAATGCAACGGAGGGGTGGCGCTCGTGTTTTGCCCAGGCGATCATAAGTGGTGTACGACTGCGTTTTATCAGGTCCCACGTCGATTCAGCATGATCTGTTCCAACCAGTACAAGTGCATCAAGGCGCGTCTCAAGCAGTGCCCGCACTTGTTGTACCTCAGTTTCGAGATCGTATTCATGAGCGGCTACGAGTAGTTGATAGCCGTTGGCAGCCAGCGTGGTTTGCAGACCCTGAACAGCTCGAGCAAAGATTGAATTATCAAGGGTGGGAACAACAATGCCAACCGTATGGCCGCGACCTGACGCGAGGGCTCTGGCAGACCCATCCCTGAAATAGTTTAATTTTTTAATAGCGCTTTGCACCCGTTGCTGGGTATCCGGCTTGACTGTCTCGGGATTGGATAAAGTACGGGAGACTGTCGCCACGGAGACTCCCGCCAATGAAGCAACGTCAGCAATTCGTGCCCGTCGTGTCATGGTTTCCTTGAATGTTCTGATCAAAAATAGGATCAATTATAAATCTATTAAATAAATAATTTTCAAAGCGCATTGACGCGTTTTCAATACATCTCTATACTTGAATGTAAGCGCTTACATAATTTTCATCGCGCATGCATGATTTCTCTAAGTTATTGCTTGTCGAAAACTTGTTTCGTGCCTGATGAACGCATCGCTGGTTATTCACAAAACAACTTTATTAGGGATAGATATGGCAGTTGAATTCTTAAAAAAAGCAGACAAGACACCTGAAACTGAGACCGGCACTGCCAGGGCAGTCGTCGAGGAAATGCTCGCTGATATCCGTGTGCGCGGGGAGGACGCGGTACGACAGTACGCCGAAAAGCTGGATAAATGGACAGATGAAATAGTCCTGACTGATGCGCAGATCAATCAGGCGACCCGGGAAATTCCCACCTCCGTCAAATCCGATATTGAGTTCGCGGTGCGTCAGGTTTATGACTTCGCTGTACGGCAACGTGAATCTATCGAAGAGTTTTCCGTGGAGCTGGATGGCGGCGTAACTGCGGGCCAGCGCGTGCTGCCGGTCAATGTTGTGGGCTGTTACGCGCCTGCCGGGCGATATGCGCATATTGCTTCCGCGTATATGGGTGTCGCCACCGCCAAAGCGGCAGGTGTAAAAAATATTATTGCCTGCTCAAGCCCGTTTCGTGGGGGCGCCATGCATCCTTATGTTTTGTATGCATTCCGTACCGCAGGGGCCGACACAATTATGACTTTGGGTGGGGTTCAGGCGATTGCCAGTATGGCTTTCGGCCTGTTTACCGGCATGCCCGCCGATGTGGTCGTTGGTCCGGGCAATAAATTTGTTGCAGAAGCCAAGCGTAGTCTTTTCGGGCAGGTGGGTATTGATGTCTTTGCCGGTCCATCTGAAGTGGCCGTGATTGCCGACGATACGGCAGATCCGGAAATTGTTGCTGTTGACCTTGTCGGTCAGGCTGAACACGGTCACGAGTCTCCCGCCTGGTTGTTTACCACTTCCCGATCACTGGCAACGAAAGTTGCAGAGCGAATTCCCGAGCTTATCGAGAAACTACCGGATATCGCTCGGGATGCTGCGACGGCGGCCTGGCGGGATTATGGGGAAATTATCATTTGCGACACGCGTGAGGAAGTCGCTCAGGTGTCGGATCGATATGCATCGGAGCATCTGGAAGTGCATGCAGAAGATCTGGACTGGTGGCTGGAACGATTGACCTGCTATGGCTCATTGTTTTTGGGAGAGGAATCGACTGTTGCCTTCGGTGACAAATGCAGCGGGCCGAACCATGTATTGCCAACCAAGGGGGCGGCACGTTACTCAGGCGGGCTGTCAGTACACAAGTTCATGAAGACACTAACCTGGCAGCGTATGTCCAAAGATTCAGTCAGACGCATCGGCGAAGTGACCGCGCGAATCTCGCGTCTGGAAGGAATGGAAGCCCATGCTCGAACTGCGGATGACCGTCTTGCCAAATACTTTCCGAACGAAACATTTGACACCGGCGAACCTGTGACTGTGTAGCAGAGAGACAGGAGACTGGCATGAAAGCAAATGCATTATTCGATCTTTCCGGAAAAACGGCGTTTATCACTGGCGGCAGTTCCGGAATTGGCGCGGCCATTGCCCTTGGGTTGGGGCAAGCCGGAGCGCACGTGATACTGGTCGCCCGGCGGGAGCGGGAGTTAAACGATCAAGTCCAAACATTGGCTGAAAATGATGTCCGGGCACATTATTGCGTATGTGATTTAACCGATTCTGAAGCATTACGCACTTGTGCGGCTGAGGCAGTCACGAAGCATGGTGATATTGACATTCTGGTCAATGCGGCGGGTGTCAACCTTCGTCAGCCATTTCAGGAGGTGGATAGTCGAACCTGGCATCAGCAAATGGACCTTCACCTGGCTGCGCCGTTTTTCCTTACCCAGGCATTGGCACCGGCGATGAGAAGGAATGGCTGGGGACGCATTATCAATATCGCGTCTTTGCAATCGTACCGGGCTTTTCCTCAGAGTGCACCTTATGGAGCGGCCAAAGGAGGTGTTGTGCAGCTCACGCGCGCCATTGCGCAGGAATGGTCTCCGCATGGAATTACCTGCAATGCGATTGGGCCTGGTTTTTTTCCCACACCATTAACGACATCGGTGTTCAGTGACGAAAATCTTAGGAAGCAGCATGCAGCGCAGACTTGTATTGGCCGCAATGGAGAGCTGGCTGATCTGCATGGTGTATCTGTATTTCTTGCAAGTGAGGCCTCCAGCTATATTACCGGCCAGGTCGTTATGGTGGATGGTGGTTACACAGCCAAGTAAATATCAATTCGCGCGGCATGAAATGCCGCTTCTCAACATATAAATATTACAAAAGCAATATGGAGCAGAGACAAGATGAGCAATTCAGGAAAAGTGCAGGCTCAGCAGAACCTTCATCGAGCAACGATATCGAGCCTCTTCGGATCAATTATAGAGTGGTACGATTTTTTTCTTTATGGGGTCGTCGCAGGCCTGGTATTTGACAAGCTTTATTTCCCTGGTGAAAACGAATTTGTATCCACAATGCTGGCCTATGGAACATTCGCTCTGGGATTTGTGGCCAGACCGCTGGGCGGCATCATATTTGGGCATTTTGGCGATACAGTCGGGCGCAAAAAAATGCTGATGCTGACGCTGCTTTTGATGGGAGGAGCCACGGTCGCAATTGGTCTGATTCCCACTTATGATCATATTGGTATTTGGGCCCCCATTCTATTGCTCTTTTTTCGAATTGTACAAGGTATCGGTCTGGGTGGAGAGTGGGGCGGTGCAGTTCTCATGACCTATGAATCAGCGCCGCAAGCTCGCCGCGGTTTTTTCAGCAGTATCCCCCAGACAGGTATGTCCCTGGGACTGGTACTGGCTTCGGGGGTTGTTGGACTATTGTCGTGGCAGCTGACCGACGAAGCATTCCTTTCCTGGGGCTGGCGTGTGGCGTTTCTGTTGAGTGGAGTAATGGCGCTGGTTGGTGGCTATATCCGAAATCATGTTTCCGAATCGCCAGAGTTTGAAGCGATGAAGAAGGAAGCTGACGCAAATAACAGCAAAGAGAAATCACCATTGCCACTGGTCGATACGCTGCGGCGGTATCCACGCATCATACTTGCCTGCATGGGGGCTCGCATGATTGACGGCGTGTTCTTTAATGTGTTTGGCGTCTACTCGCTTAATTATCTGACCAGAGAACTGGAACTTCCGCGTACCGTTGCCCTGGTTGGGGTGATGATAAGCGCACTATTGATGACATGCTTTATCCCATTCTGGGGAGCCGTATCAGATCGGGTTGGCAAGGCTCGCGTTTATGGGCTGGGCGCACTCTTTGCGTCGTTATCTGCATTTCCGGCATTCTACGTAATGCAGACATTCTCCGGGAACATCTATCTGGTCTGGCTTGCCATCATTATTCCGTTTGGGATATTTCATGCTGCCGTGTTCGGTACCATGTCGTCGTTTTTTTCTTCGTGCTTTGACGGCAAGGTTAGGTGTACCGCTATTTAATTTGTGTACCAAAAGGCGGGAGTCGTTGGCGGCGGACTCACACCGATCATTGCGACTGTATTAACGGATATCAATGGTGGAGATCCATGGCTGCTTTGCCTTTATGTACTCGCGGCGGGACTGCTGAGCGTTGCCTGCGCACGCTGGCTTGCAAGACATGTTCCGGATCAGGCGACGGATTCGGCTAAGGAGAGTGTACCCACCACACTACAAACATCATCAACCGCCTCATGATATGACGCAGCGTTCCGGTCAACCGGTTCCGTAATAAGGAGACAATATATGAAAGCCCTCGTTTATACAGCACCTAATGAAATGATGATTCAGGAGCGCCCGTTGCCGGATCTGGAGGCGGGAGAAGTCATCGTGCGTGTTGACGCGGCGGGTATTTGTGGTTCGGATATGCATGCGTACCATGGACATGATCCCAGGCGCAAACCCGGTTTGATCCTCGGTCACGAGTTAGCCGCGACAGTAACGCAAAGCGCCGCAGATACAATCAAAGTAGGCCAGCGGGTTACGGTAAATCCGTTGATTACTTGCGGGGTTTGTCAGTATTGCATGCAGGGCAGAGATAACCTGTGTAGTAATCGAGGGATGGTGGGAATGTCTCGCGCCGGAGCATTCGCACAATTTATGTCTGTCCCTGCCAAATCGGTGATTCCTATTCCGGACGATATGGACTCGGTAGTGGCTGCACTGACCGAACCGGCAGCGACGGTGCTTCACGCATTGAATCTGACAATGGCGAAGTTGCATCGACCCTTGCCGGAGGGGCGAGTGCTGGTGATAGGAGGAGGTGCAATCGGTCTGTTAACCGCTATTCTGCTTCGTGCATACGGTTGCAAACGCGTTGAACTTGCTGAAACCAATGCGTTAAGAAGATCATCAGCTGAACAGCATGCGGGCTGTATCACTATCGATCCTTTGGAAACAGCGCCCGCACAGGACAGTTATGATTTGGTTGTTGATGCCGTGGGCGCAAAACCCACGCGTAACACAGCGTTAAACAGCGTACGCCCGGGTGGTGTGATCCTGCATATTGGTCTTCAGGACTGGGCCAGTGAAATAGATATGCGCAAGCTTACACTGGCTGAAATCACCTTATTGGGGACGTATACGTATACCCTGGCAGATATGCATGCGACGGTCAATGCCTTGCACAATGGTACGTTTGGTGATCTTTCGTGGGTAGAGACGCGGTCTCTTGACGAAGGGGCAGCGACATTTGCCGAGCTGGATCGCGGAAATATCGCGTCCGGAAAAGTCGTACTCTTGCCTCAATGAAACCGTTCATATTTGTCTGTTCAGCGGAACATCGCTCAGTGCGCCGCGGAATTCAAATAAAGTCTATCGCTAGTGGTTCCGCGTCGATCTTTTGAGTCCGGCGCACATCAGGGCGCTCGCTGATTCCACTGCGTCGCTGGGCCACTGGTTCGCGCAAAATTTCGCAGGCACACAATACATCTTCAGCGCATCTCTAATTTTTGCTTGACACATTATCAATCAACTAGTAGGATGGCCAGACCTTAATTGTGTGCGGCGGGCTCGGACATCCCTAGTCAGAGTCGACCTGTACAAATAGACGACGTTTTTTATGAGCCTCGAACTTTCCCCCAGGGCAACTGAAATCGCCGAGCATACGAAGCAACTGATTGCTGCGGGCGGCTACAACGGCTTTAGCTATGCTGATATCTCCGAGCGGGTGCATATTGGTAAAGCCAGCATCCATCATCATTTCCCGAGCAAGGCAGATCTGGTGCGTGCTGTTGTCCTGCGACACCGCGAACAGTCGCGGGAAGGACTTGCCGCGCTTGATCAGAACATCAGCGATGCGCCGGCACGCCTGAAGGCCTACACCGATTACTGGGCTGGTTGTATTCGTGACGGTCAAATGCCTATATGCATTTGCGCCATGCTGGGTGCAGAGTTGCCCATGCTTCCGCAGGAGGTTGCCAATGAGGTTCAGCGATATTTTGAAGACCTGGCTGCCTGGCTGCAAGCCGTGCTGGAGACAGGTGAGGCACAGGGAAAATTTCATTTGCGCGATAGTGCTTTTGTTGAAGCGCAAACCTTTATGTCCATCGTACACGGCGCGATGCTGACGGCTCGGGCTTTGAAGAGTCCCGAGGCATTCGAAGCGATTTCGAAAACGGCGATCAGCCAATTGACCCGATAAACCTGAACTGTTTGCATGATAAAAAGCGTCGAATCATGCCATATTTTTTACTTCCGTAATCGATCAACTAGTTGATTGATTTTAAATTGTTGGCATCTCGCCAACTACGATCAACCAATACTCTCAAGGAGTTCTCTCTATGCCTCATCCTCTTTCCGCCCTGGGCGCCGGCCATACCCTTATCAGTCTCATTCCGCTAGTCGCAGGGGTTTACAGCTTTGCGCGCTACCGCAAAATTGACTACGCAAGACCTGTCGGCAAGACTTATCTCATTGGTCTGTTGCTGACAGTATTGACGTCCTTTGGTCTTTCAAGCTCTGGTGGCTTTAACGTTGGTCATGCATTGGGCATTCTGGCGCTGCTGGCCGCAGGCGGCGCGTTATACGTACCGCGAATGTCGTTTCTGGGGCGCTTGCGACCCTATCTTTCCCAGCTTGGTCTCACATTCAGTTTCTTCCTGCTCATGGTGCCCGGAATCAATGAAACCCTGACGCGTCTGCCAGTCGCGCATCCTTTGGCAGACGGCCCCGCGTCCCCCGTGGTGCGCGGTGCACTGGGGGGCTGGCTCCTTCTTTTTATCGTGGGATTCGTGCTGCAAAGTTGGTGGACGCATACTCAACGCAGGATCACCCGTAACGCTTAAATCGGCGATATACCCCAACGCCGCTCAGGGCAACCCCTCTACATCCAGGTCTTTTGGAAACTGGACCGAGAATTTGAGAAGAACGGTACGTTCTTCGCCAGCCGCCAGCGAGACCTTTTGCGTGTAGCGACCATCGCCCTTGAGTGCCAGATTGCTGTCAGACGGTTCCAGGCGCCTGATGTCAATTTTCTCGTTCGCCGAAACCGGCACTCTGTCGTGCAGGACCAGCTCGACAGGCTGCCCTCGGTTATTGCGAATCAGCGTTTTGTATTCATAAGTCAGGCGGGTTCCGCTGCCTGTCAGACCTGTCGATTCTGTAAACCGTTGCAGCGGCTCACGCTTGACTGAAATAGCCTGATCAACGCCCAGCGCCAGTTCCAGTTCTTCTTTGGGGAAAATGGTTTTCATGTCGGATGAAGCCACGAATTCATTATCAAAGAAAGCATTGACGTTGCCGGCCAGTAGTGGAAAGTCTTTTGCGTTGTTGATCTTTATCGTCGCAAATACTGCGGCGGCCTTGGAGGGGACAAGTTCGTAGGACAGTTTGGCTGGTTCTGAGAGCGTGGTGAGCGCTACGCGCTGCTGTTGCCCGCCCGCAGCTATGGTCTGTTTACCCGGCACCTCAAACGTGGTGTTGGTGGCATTGCTTTGGGGGGTGGCTGTCTCATAGCTGGCCGCATCCGCCATCTCCATGGCAGGTGCACCGCCTGCGGCCATCGCCGACTGTCTTGCTCTCATGCTGCGCATGGGCATCGGACGCCGGGGTGCAGCAACGTCAATGCGCCAGGGTTCCAATTGTGGCAAAGCGACACCAGTTATCGGCTGCGCGGTGGATAAGGTCAGACTCACGTCTGACCAGTCTT
>JBEBTQ010000034.1:0-14857 GCA_040393685.1 Advenella kashmirensis
TTATTGTCCGGGTTTATCAAACCTAATAGTGGCACGGTTCAAATGAGGACTGAAGACGGAGAAACCGTCAATATTATTTCGCCCACCCAATGTGCGCGACTGGGTATTGGTCGCACCTTTCAGATTGCACAGCCTTTCTCGGGACTTTCTGTTCTGGAAAATATCATGCTGGGCGCCTTTTTGCATACCAGAGATGTCCATGAGGCCGAGCAGATGGCATTGGATGTGGCACGGATCACCGGAATGGAAAATCAACTGGATAAACCAGCCAGTGAACTGACCGTTGGTGGCATGAAGCGACTGGAAGTGGCGCGCACGCTGGCGACTCGTCCAAGAATACTTCTGCTTGATGAGGTCATGGCGGGACTGAGCCCGACGGATATTGATCAGGCCGTGGCACTGATTCGCCAGATCCGTGATACGGGCGTCTCTGTATTGATGATCGAACACCAGATGCGGGCAACCATGGCATTGTGTGACCGCATTATTGTGGTCGACGCAGGTGCCGTACTGACAGAGGGCTCACCCGACGAAGTCGTGAATAACGAGAAGGTGATCGAAGCTTATCTGGGATCGGGGTACAAAAATGCTGCTTAATGTTCAAAACCTGAAAGTGTCATATGGTGCTGTGGAAGTGATCCGTGGTATCGACTTCTCTGTTAATCAAGGTGAGATCGTCACCATTCTTGGCGGTAATGGTGCCGGGAAAACGACGTTGCTTAAGGCGCTTTGCGGATTGATTCCAAGCGCAGGAGGGCAGGTTACCTACGCGGACTCTTCCATCACTAATCTGGAGGCGCATCGCATTGTCGATCGCGGAATTTCAATGATTCCGGAGGGTCGTCAGCTTTTTCCTTATCTGACGGTACGGGACAACCTGATGCTGGGCGCCTATCGACGCGGCGCACGCGCGAAATTGCGTACTCATTTGGACAATGTGCTTGAGACCTTTCCGAGACTGGCCGAGCGACTGGATCAGCTGGCAGGTTCTCTGTCCGGGGGCGAACAGCAGATGGTGGCTATCGGGCGCGGACTCATGGCGCAGCCGGATTTGTTGATTTTTGACGAACCATCACTGGGTCTTTCGCCTTTGCTGGTGGAGCAGATGTTTGGCGTGGTCAAACGAATTGCCCAGCAGGGTCTCACCATTATCGTGGTTGAACAGAATGTACTGGCAACGCTTGAAATCGCCGACCGCGGCTATGTGCTGGAAAACGGCGCGATTGCGCTTGAAGGTTCCTGCGACGATCTGAAGAGTAATCCGCTGGTCAAGCAGGCATATTTGGGGCACTGACTCAGCGCAGTGCATTTTTATATTGTATTTAAGTTGGATCTATGAATTACGAAAACAGAAAAATCCTCGTCACCGGTGGCGCCAGCGGTATCGGCCTGGCTTGCACCACGGCGTTTCTGGAACAAGGCGGTCATGTTGTGATGGTGGACCAGGATGGTGAGCGAGGAGAGCAGACTTTGCGCGCGTTGCGAGAAAAGCACCAGAACATTCATTTTGTTCAGGCCGATGTCGCGGACTTTGCACAATGCGAGCAAGCATACAACAGGGCAGTCAGCCTGGTGGGCGATATCGATACGTTGATGAATAACGCTGGCATCTCACCCAAAAAAGCGGGCCAGGGTGTGGGAGTGGATGAGATGGACGTCGCCGAGTGGGACCGCGTGGTCGCGGTCAACCTGAGCGGCGCATTCTATTTCTCCAAACTGGTGACCTCCGCCATGAAAAAAGCCCGATTTGGTCGAATCGTGTCCGTGTCTTCGGTCGCCGGCAAAGCCTATCTTGACGTGTGTGCTGTGCACTATAGCGCGACCAAAGCTGCCCTGATTGGCTTTACCCGTCATTTGGCCGGAGAACTGGGACCTTTTGGTATCACCGTCAATGCCATTGCTCCGGGTCGTATTGATACTGATATGGTCGCTATGGCAGGTGCGGCGGCCAACCAACGCTTCGTAGACCAGACGCCCATGGGACGTCTGGGCGAACCGCGCGAAGCAGCTGACCTTTGTCTTTATCTGGCCAGCAAAAAAGAAGCCAGCTTTGTGACAGGCCAGGTCGTGGATGTTGCAGGCGGCTGGCTGATGACCTAGCAGCGTAATCCCATTTATTCAGGAGAAAAAATATGAATGCCATTGAAAAACCCAATCGTAATAACGGTAATCCCGAACCACCAGCCTATGCCATGCCGCAGGCACATGGTATTGCCGAAGGTCTGGTCCTGCCGAAAATCCTCAGTGACCTGGATGGCGATGAGCGCTTGTGGGTACCACAGTCAGATCGAATCCACTTCAAACCTGTCATGCTGCATGCGACCCAAGGTTACTTTATCAATCTGCTGCGGGTACGCCGATCCGGTGTGCTCTCGGTGCATCACCACACAGGACCCGTCCATGCCTTTCCAATTCGTGGTCGCTGGTACTACCTTGAGCACGATTGGGTTGCCGAGGCCGGCGGCTATGCGTTCGAGCCGCCCGGGGAAATCCATACGCTTTACGTACCCGAAGATGTCGACGAGATGATCACACTTTTTCACGCCACGGGCGGATATATCTATCTGGATGCCAAAGGCAACGCCATTGGTTATGAGGATGTTTTCACCAAAATCGAAAACTGTCGCAAGCACTACGAACAGGTAGGTCTGGGTGCGGACTTTGTTGACCAGTTCGTGCGTTAACGTATTGTCCGAGAGGAACGAGAGGAGATAGCATGCAGACTGCCTATGTTACACAAGGCGCCAGAACGCTGGAACGTGTACGGGTGCCTATCCCAATACCCGGCGATGGTGAAGTACTGCTCAAAATCGCGGCCGTGGGTATTTGCGGATCGGATCATCATATCTATCTGGGCCGGCACCCTTACGTAAAATACCCGATCATCCAGGGCCATGAGTTCTGCGCGCGGATTGAGCAGTATGGTAGCGGCTGTGTTCAGCGCCTGCCTGAGGGCAGTCAGGTCGTGGTAGAACCCCTGATTCGTTGTGGTAACTGCTACGCGTGCAGCCAGGGTCGGTACAATTGCTGTGAGAACCTGAAACTGGTGGGCGTGCATTCCCAGGGTGGTTTCCAGGAATACCTGGTCGTGCCGGAGATCCTGCTGCACGACGCGAAAGACCTGCCCGTCAATGTGGCGGCCTTTGCTGAGCCATTATCAATAGCAATGCAGGCCTGTCGGCGGGGTCGGGTAAGTGCTGATGATCACGTCCTGATTCTGGGGGCGGGACCGATTGGTCTGGCAGCGGTCATCGCCTGCAAGCGCCTGGGCGCGCAAGTGGCGATCTCCGATCTGGTGCCGTCAAGACTGGAAAAAGCAGGCAAGCTCGGCGCGGACCTGGTATTTCATGCTGTGGATGACTCCCCCGAACGGATCCGCGACTGGTCCAAAGGCGGTGTAACAGTGGTTCTGGATGCCGTCGGTGTTACGCCAGCGTTGCAAATGGGCGTAGATGTATTGCGTGCGGCGGGCCGACTTGTCATGATTGGCATCAGCAAGCAGGACCTGCCGATTCCCATCAGTACGATTGTTGGCAAGGAAATTGATGTGCTGGGTTCGCGCAACAGCGCGCAACTGTTTGCAGAAGCCGTGGCGGCCTTGCACGGAATTGAGGATAAAATTGAGGATCTGGTCAAGACCGTAGACGGAATTGACTCTTTACCCGAAATGATGGACTACACAATTGAACATCCTCAGGATGTAGAAAAGGTGGTCATCAAAATATGATTTTGCTGAGAACTGATTTATGCCCGAAATTCGGACCGGAAAACCCACACTAAAAGATGTCGCCCGCCTGGCGGGCGTTTCTGTGGGGACCGCGTCCACTGCCTTTTCTCATCCGGAGAAACTGAAGAAAGAAACGCTGGAACGCATCATGCAAGTGGTGCAATCTCTGGGCTATATCCGCAATGGAGCGGCCCAGGCCCTTGTCTCCCAAAAGACCCGCACCATTGCGGTGACGGTCCCGACCATTGACAACCCGCTGTATTCCTCACTTGTCGCTTCTATTCAGAAGGTGCTGGTCGCTAACGGCTATCACATGGTTATTGGTTCTCACGAGTATCAGTTCGAGCGCGAGTATGAAGTAATCCGTTTCCTGATTGAAAAGGGTATTGACGGCCTGGTCGTGGTGGGCGCAATGCATGAAGAACGCACGTTCACCATGCTCAAAATGAGCAATATTCCATATGTGATCAGCCTGTCGCTGTCGGATCGTCCGCAGCAGCATTCGGTCGGCATTTCCAATTACGATGCCGGTTACGCTGTGGGCAGTCTTGTCGCCAGTATGGGGCATAAGGCGGTTGCATTGAGTGGTGGTTTTCATGCGTCCAACGAGCGGGCTCTGGAACGCGAACAGGGCGCGCTGGCAGCACTGCGTAAACACGGTTTGGATGTGGCACAGGAATGGCGCATCCAGCACGAGATTTCAATTTCGGGTGGCCGTGATATTTTTCGTAAACTATGGTCGCTCGATGCCAAACCCAGCGCGCTGATATGCAGTACCGATGTGCAGGCAATCGGTGTACTGGACGAAGCACGTCGTTACGGCGTAGACGTGCCTGGCACCCTGTCAGTCACGGGATTTGACGATATTGAGTACGCATCCCTTTGCACCCCGCCGCTGACCACGGTAAAAATGCCTACGGTAGAGATAGGCACCCGATCCACCAAACACCTGCTTGAGATGATCCAGGGGAAGAACCCTATGCGACTCGAAAAACTGGATACAAGCATCATCTTGCGGGAGAGTCTGGCAAACGCTAAGTGAAAACGGAACGAGCGCGATCTGGTGGCCCTTCACGATTCGTTCTAAAGCTTGAAAGCCAGGCGCGTGCCTTCGTCAATGGCGCGCTTGGCATCAAGCTCCGAAGCGATACGTGCACCGCCGATCAATTCCAGACGCACGCCGCTGCATTCCAGTTTTTCAGCCAGAGTTCGCTCGGAATCTTGTCCGGCACACATGACAATATGGTCAACTGGCAGCACGCGCATTTCGCCATCTACGCTGTAATGCAAGCCTGAATCATCAACCTTGTGATATGTCACCCCCGAGATAACCTGAACGCCGCGCTCAATGAGCTTGCGACGATGAATCCAGCCGGTGCTTTTTCCCAATCGCGCACTCGGGCGGACTGTACTTCGTTGAAGCATTGTGACCTGACGACGTGCAGTTCGAAATACTGGCTCGGTTAGGCCACCTGGTGTGGAAATAGATGGGTCTACTCCCCAGGTACTGAAAAACTCTTGTACTGCCTGCGTGTCAGGTTTGGGCGCCGTAAGAAGTTCTGCCACGTCATGACCGATGCCACCAGTACCTATCACAGCTACGCGTTTGCCCACATCGATGTTTCCCAGTATGACGTCCAGATAACCGACAACCTTTGGATGCCCAGAGCCAGGTAACTCTGGCAAACGTGGCTTGATTCCTGTCGCAATGACAACACAGTCAAAATTATCTTTACTGAGTATCTCTGCACTGACTCGCACACCCAGACGTACCTCGACACCGGTGCGCTCGAGACGGTTGCGAAAGTAACGTATCAGTTCGGTGAACTCCTGTTCTTTGCCAGGAATACGGCGAGCGAGATTGAGCTGCCCGCCGACATCGTTACCGGCATCATACAATATCACCTGATGGCCGCGTTCGGCGGCCATGGTGCTACAGGCAAGTCCAGCAGGGCCGGCACCGACTATAACGATGCGTTGCTTTATAACAGGCGGGCTATCATCAAACTCTGTTTCGTGACAGGCCCGTGGATTTACCAGACACGTCGCCAGGCGATTCGTGAAAATATGATCCAGGCAAGCCTGGTTACAGGCGATACAGGTGTTAATATCATCGGTGTGTCCGGTAGCGGCTTTAATCACAAAATTGGCATCTGCAAGAAACGGGCGTGCCATTGAAACCAGGTCAGCGTCTCCGTCTGCAAGAATTTTTTCTGCGGTATAGGGCATATTGATCCGGTTCGATGCCACTACGGGTACGGAAACCACTTTCTTCAGGCGTGCAGCAGCGAAGGAGAACGCCGCTCGAGGTACCGAAGTTGCAATCGTGGGAACGATAGATTCATGCCAGCCTACGCCCGTATTGATGGCATCTATTCCAGCCTCTTCAACCTTAATGGCAAGAGTGTCAATTTCATCGCCGGTGAGTCCGCCGTCAACCAGGTCAATTGCCGAGATACGATATACGAGCAGAAAATTCGGGCCAAGTCGGAGTCTCGTGCGTCGAATAATTTCCAATGGAAAGCGAATGCGATTTTCAAATGAGCCACCCCACTGGTCTGTGCGGCTATTGGTACGCAGAGCGGTGAATTGTGTGATGAGATATCCTTCAGAGCCCATCAATTCGACGCCATCGTACCCTGCCTCTCTGGCCAGGGAGGCGCATCGCACGAAGTCCTCTACAGTGCGTTCAATATCGTCCGATGTCATTTCTCTGGGAACGCGTCTATTGATTGGCGAAGGTATGGGGCCAGGGCCGCAAATTTCGGCGTGTTTTGCATAGATGCCGGTATGAAGCACCTGTAGTATGATTTTCGAGCCTGCTGCATGAACAGCCTCAACAATTGGCTGGTGTTCATTCAGTTTTTCTGGAGAATCCAGCACCGAAGCTCCTTCTTCTACACGGCCTTCGAAGTTAGGAGATGTGCCGCCAGTGATCACCATACCCACACCTCCGCGCGCGCGCTCCGCGTAAAAGGCCACAAGCTTGCGCACGGAGTCAGGCTCGTTTTCAAGACGCGTGTGAATCGAACCCATGATCACCCGATTGCGAAGAGTGTGCGTCCCTACCTTGATTGGCGACAGCAATAATGGATACTCACTATTCAATGGATACTCACTATTATTAGTCATCTGAATTTTTTCTCCAGTTTGCCAACCTGGTTATACTTGCATAAAAATGCGGATTAGTGCCATCGATCTCAACAAACTTCGAATAGTCCAGCGGCGCCCATCCCACCGCCTACGCACATCGTCACTACAACATAACGCGCACCGCGGCGCTTTCCTTCAATCAGCGCATGTGCAGTTAAACGGGCTCCAGTCATCCCGTAAGGATGGCCGATAGAGATGGAACCACCGTTTACATTGAAGATTTCCGGATCTATGCCGAGCAGGTTGCGGCAATAGAGCGCCTGGCATGCAAAAGCCTCATTTAGCTCCCAGAGTCCAATGTCTCCGACTTTCAAGCCATGCTGCTTCAATAGCTTGGGAACTGCGTAGATAGGTCCCAGACCCATCTCTTCTGGTGCGCAACCTGCCACCGCTATGCCGCGATAGATTCCCAACGGGTCCAGCCCTCGCTTTTCCGCCAATTTGGAATCCATCAATACACATGCGGACGCGCCATCCGAGAGCTGACTGGCATTGCCTGCCGTTACACAACCGTCCTCTATGACTGGCTTGAGGGCGGCAAGGGTGTCTAAAGTGGTTTCCGGTCGATTGCCTTCGTCTTGCGTTAGCGTGACTTCTTTGATCGAAACCTCTCCGGTTTGCTTGTTGGTAAGGGTCATTGTCGCGGTGATAGGTACAATTTCGTCATCAAATTTGCCTGTCGCTTGCGCTGCAGCTGTGCGCAGTTGAGAGTCCAGTGCGAAAGCATCCTGTTGGTCGCGGGTAATTTTGTACTTGTCTGAGATGTATTCCGCTGTCTGTAGCATGGGCATGTAGATGGCGGATGCCGCATTGATGACGTTCGGGTCCTGAGTGCGAGTAACCCAGGCATAGAACTCGTTCTGTACGGCTGAAATGTTTTCCTGCCCGCCGGCAACGACAATTTCCATTCCATCGCCTGTAATTTGCTTGGCACCTGTCGCTATCGCCATCAGACCGGAAGCGCACTGGCGCTCCATAGTCTGACCAGCCACAGAAGCAGGTAAACCGGCTGCCAATCCTGCATGGCGCCCAATGTTCATGCCTGCTGTGCCTGCAGTGAGTACTGAGCCAACGATAACGTCATCGACCTCTTCCCCGCTTACGCCTGCACGCTCGACAGCATGGCGGATGGTATGTCCCATCAGGGTAGGAGACTTGATGTTGTTCAGTGAGCCGCGGAATGCACGACCAATAGGTGTGCGCGCGGTTGAAACGATAACTGCTTCCTTCATGGTTGTTATTTCTCCGGATTATGTGTTGGAAGATTGGATCCGCCAGTCGGATAGACGATTGCCTTGCTTGGCAAGCGTCCTTATTAACGTCGAAATCGTCCAGTAACCATGTGTATTACCCAAGGTTCGACCGTAGTGTTCTAGGCGTTCGATGATGTTGCGCAGACCGATGGCATCCGCCATGAATATAGGACCTCCACGAAAATCAGGGAAACCGTAGCCGCGCACCCAGACAACATCGATATCCCCAGGTCGATACGCGATGCCTTCTTCGAGAATGAGTGCTGCCTCATTAATGATTGGGTACATGCAGCGTTCAAAGATTTCGGAATCTGGAATTTGGCTGCGGCGCTTGATGCCATATTGCTGCGCCAGTTTTTCGCACAAAATGATGACTTCGGGATCATCTACGGCGTTACGCCCTTCATACCGATAGTAACCGCGCTGGATTTTCTGACCGTTACGTCCTGCATCGAAAAGAGCGAGAACAACTGCCCGATAGCTGGGATCATTGGGAAGCGCACCGGCTTTCTCTTGCTCCAGAACGATTTTCGCCGCTACATCGGTGCCTGCCATGTCGAGCATCCTGCAAGGACCCATTGCCAGTCCGGCGCTCTCAATGACCGAATCGATCTGGCTCGGAGAGGCGCCCTCCATCAAAAGAAAATCGACTTCGCGGGCGTAGCTCTCCAGCATGCGGTTGCCTATGAAGCCATAGCACACACCCGAAACGACGGGGACCTTGCCAATGGTGCGAGCGAGCACCATGGCGGTGGCCAGTACATCGGCCGCAGTTTCATCGCCGCGTACAACCTCAAGCAGTTTCATCACATTGGCAGGACTGAAGAAGTGCAATCCGATGACGTCAGCAGGACGACCACTAGTTCGGGCGAGCACGTTCACATCAAGCGTGGACGTGTTGCTCGCCAGAATAGCACCGGGCTTGCAGATCCGGCCCAATCGTTCCATAAGCTCACGCTTGACCGCCATGTTTTCGAATACCGCTTCGATAACCAGATCGCAATCGGCCAACGCTGCCTCATCAAGCGTTGGGTGCAGGCAGGCCATGGCAGACTCCAGTCCGTTTTGTGACAGTCGTCCCTTTTTGACGCTGGTTTCGAAGGTAGTGCGAATGGTAGTGACAGCAGCGTCGAGCGCAGCCTGACCGGTTTCAAGAAGAATCGCAGGGATACCTGCGGTCAGAAAATTCATGACAATGCCGCGGCCCATGGTGCCGGCGCCTACCACAGCTATTTTGTTAATCGGCCGCAAAGTCTGTTTGGCGGGCAGGTTCGGGATTTTTGCTGCCTCGCGCTCTGCAAAGAACAGATGACGCAGGGCACGCGAAGTTTCAGTATCAAGTGAAGCCCGGAATAGCTCGCGCTCCAGATTTTGTCCGTCGGTGAAAGGCTGATCGATAGCTGCCTGGATGCTACGTACGATATTTAGGACTGCGGGATAGTTGGGCTGTTGTTTCGCCGCGGTCAGTGCCTGACTTACAACGCCTAGTTCGTCGCTGGTTGCTCGTACATTGACTTCGCCCGTACGTCGAGGACCATTTCCTTCGGCCAGTAGGGTTTGGGCAAAGGCAAGGCCCGCGGCTGCGGGTTTGTCGTCGGTCAGTTTGTCCACAAGTCCAGCTTCAAGAGCCTGGACGGCGGTGATGGATTTGCCCGTCGTAATCATGTTCAGCGCCATGCGGACGCCTACCAGACGAGGCAGCCGCTGGGTGCCTCCTGCACCAGGCAAAATTCCCAATGTCACTTCAGGCAAGCCCAGGCGCATGTCGCGGTGGGCGATACGGTAATGAGAAGCCAGACCTAATTCGAGTCCGCCACCCAGCGCCATGCCGTGCATGGAGCAAACAACCGGGATGTTCAGGGCTTCGAGCTCATCCATGACTGGATTGAAGGAGTCAACGCTATCGTCATCCATTTCCGCGATGTCAGCACCGCAGACAAAGGTGCGCCCACCTGTATATAGCACTAGGGCGCGAGCAGAATCATTATCCCTTATGGCTATGAGATGTTCCAGCAAGTCGGTCAGAACAGCGCGCGACAGCGCGTTGACCGGTGGTCGGTCTATTTTCAGCAAGCAAATGTCGGCCTTCCATTCTGAAGTAACAAAAGAATTCATGATTTCGGCTTCCCTGCTGCTGATTCTCTTATGGATTTGGTAGCACTGGGGATCTGATCCATCAGATAGTTGCCGTATTTCTGGCGCAGTGCAACTTTGTTTAGTTTGCCGATGGCTGTGTGCGGCAATTCGTCAACGAAAAGAATGTCGTCGGGTAGCCACCACTTGGCCATCTTGTCTTTCAGATGCGCGTATAACTCCTCACGGGTGAGTTTGGTTTCAGCACGAGGCACGATGAAGAGCAGCGGCCGTTCGTCCCATGTGGGGTGCTTGGCGCCAATGACAGCGGCTTCGTGAACGTTAGGGTGCGAAACGGCGGCGTGCTCCATGTCGATGGATGAAATCCATTCGCCGCCTGATTTGACCAGATCTTTGGCACGATCCGTCAAGTGAATGTATCCCAACTCGTCGATGGAAGCGATATCGCCTGTGTCGAGATAGCCGTCTTCGGTGAGGCTGTGGCTCTCGCTTCGATAGTAGGCGTGCAGTATGCAAGGGCCGCGTACTTGCAGGTGCCCAACACTTTTGCCGTTTCGCGGCTGAATGTGACCATTATCGTTGATACAGCGGGTTTCCACCATGAATGGCGGCCGACCCTGCGACTGCAACAGACGCAAGCGGTCCTCGCCCTGAATATCTTCATTTTCGGCCCTTAACGTAGCAACGGAGCCCAGCGGGCCCATTTCTGTCATCCCGTAGGCAGGTCTCACTTCGACGCCCTGTTCTATCAAAGCGTCGGCTACCGGTTTGGAGCAGGGCGCGCCACCTACAAAGACGCGTCGCAGATGTTGCAGGCGTAGTCCGCGTGACTGCAAGCAGTCCAGCACGGTTTGCCAGATCGTCGGCACGCCGCCGGTCACGGTAATCTGCTCTTCGATCAACAAGTCGGTGATCGAAGCGCCGTCCATTTGATGTCCAGGGAATACCAGAGAAGCCCCGGTCATAGGGGCCGAGAAAGGCCAGGTCCAGGCATTGGCATGGTACATGGGAACAATCTGAAGCACAACGTCCCGAGCCGAGAACGAATACATGTCTGGTGTAATGGCGGCCATAGACATAAGGACAACAGATCGGTGCGAGTAAAGCACACCCTTGGGATTGCCAGTTGTCCCTGAAGTGTAAGTCAGAGTAGCAGCGGTGTTCTCATCGAAACGATCCCACGTGTAGTCGGTGGCATCGACGCCCTCAAGCCAGCGCTCCATAGATACGGCACCCGGAGGCGCATTGTCCGGCATGTCAGCCTGGTCGCACATGACTATGTATTTTTTTATGGAAGGAATCCTGGAGCCTAGTGGTTCCAGTAGCGACAGAAAGCATGGATCTACAAACAGGAGTCGATCCTCAGCATGGTTGATGATGTGCAGGATCTGTTCACTGAACAGCCGGGCATTGATGGGATGGTAAATTGCGCCAATTCCGGCGATGCCATACCAGCATGCCGCATGCCGCGCCGTACTCCAGCCTAGTGTACCGATGCGGTCACCCACGGTGACACCCTCTTCGAGCAACTTTCTGGAAATGCGCCTTGCCGTATCGTACATCTCCCGATAATTCGTGATATGCAGCCTGCCATTGGGTTCGCGGGTCACTACTCGGCGCTCGCCGTGTTCTCGTGCACCATGTTCGATGACACGTTGGCAAAGTAACGGCCAGTCTTGCATAAGCCCTAGCATGTTGATCTCCTTTAATAACTTCTGGTCTAGCAGCAATATTCGTGCCAGTGGCTCTGGGTCTACAGGCGTGTACTCCGATCTGTTCCGTTGGATACAAGGCACCATGAATTTGTGAATCTGGTGTCCTATATGAGGACAGATTTGTGGCACATGGACAGATTCCGGAGACAGACCCCAGTTTTCCTGGCGGTATATCTCGCGTGAAGTCCTGGCATTGAATTTGCTTTAATTTTGAATGGCTGCGGTTCCTACAGCAGTCGTCAATCACTTAGGACGGAGTCAAATGTATGAATAAATCCACTCGCAACAAAACACCGCTGGATCCCGCGGGCGAAGGCGTAAGCCGATACTTGTTCGGAGATGATTTTATAGAGCGTTCCATTAAGAAGCAGACAGCTTTCGACGGGGAGTGGCTGGAGTTTGTCACAAATCAGGTTTTTGGCCGAACCTGGGCCAGAGGGATTCTGGAGCACCGGCAGTTGAGTCTGGTGAATCTGGCCATGCTGGCCGGCCTGGGACGCATGGAGGAATTTGAACTGCATTTTCGCCTTGCTCTTAACCGCACCAAGGTACCACTTATCCAGCTACGCGAGATACTGATGCATATCACTCTTTATTGCGGCGTTCCCATGGGTCGCGACTGCTTTGCCATCGCACGGCGAGTCCTGAAAGAAGAGAATGTCGATCTGTCCGGCCTTGAGGACGAAGGGGAGGGTGATCATGGCGTCTGATGAGCAGGTTTTCCGGCTTGATGAGGAAGTCGCCGTCGTCACCGGCGGTGCTGGAGGGATAGGTGCGGCTATCTGCAGGTTGTTTGCGAATGTAGGTGCAAAAGTCGCATGCGTCGATGTGGAGCTCGACTCGGCCCTGAACGTGGCCGAGTCTATTGAGAAGCAAGGTGGCCGTGCGATTGGATTGGCGTGTGATGTAAGTGTTGAGACGGCTACCCTTGATATTGCGCGTACAGTGCGCGAGACGTTGGGCAGGCCTACAGTATTGGTGAACGGTGCGGCCATGCTCGACCGCAGCGGTACAATTTTGGAAATCGATCCGCAGGAATGGGATGCTGTCATGCGTATCAATTTGGGTGGAGCTTACCTCATGTCGCGCGCCATCCTGCCCGATATGATAGAAGCGGGAGGTGGATCCATCGTTCATATCGCCTCGATGCACGGGAGTGTCGGGCGTGCCGGTCGCGTCTCTTATACGGCTTCGAAAGGAGGCATGTTGCAATTGACCCGTACCATGGCTGTCGACCACGCGGATCAAGGCATACGTGTGAATTCGTTGTCGCCCGGCGCCGTTGCCACGCGACGCATCGCTCATCGATATGGAGGAGATATGCCGGAATCGATCAAGGAGCAGTTAGCATCAAAATACTTGCTGAAACGCTTTGCCGATCCCGCGGAAATAGCCAATGGGGCACTCTTTCTCGCGAGTCGCGCATCCTCCTTTATGACAGGAGCGGATCTACTGATTGACGGCGGTTATTGTGCCGTCTGAACGCATTAGTCAAACCCGTAGTTAATACTGAACCCGATCTATGGCCAGAAAGTCCAGCTTAACTGTCCAATTTTATAAAGTGAGTTCACTTGGTCGTTCTGCTTTTTGTGCGCCCAGCTGTAAGGGCGCACTCATACGACTTAAATATCCGCTCTTAGTCGATTTGTGGAATCTGGAGGTCGCGAACAGTTTCGATGTATTGGTCGCGCTGTGAACGAACGAATTCCGTGAGTTCGGGGATCGACATCGGGGTGTGCTTCAGGCCTCCTGAGAGAATCATTTTCTTGACTTCTGGATCTTGCAGCGCTTTGTCGAAGGCTTCATGCAGTTTGGTTTGAATGCCGGGATCCATTCCTGGAGGGCCAAATATTCCAAGCCAGCCGCCCGCCGGTGAGAATGGAATCTCTTCGAAGCCGCTTTCCTGGAAAGTGGGGACGTCGGGAGCCAGTTCGCTGCGCTCCGGTAACGTCGTGACCAGCATCTTTAGTTTGCCAGTCTTGGCGTGCTGCAGTGCCGACGTTGTGGCAAATAGAGCTTGTACGCGGCCGGGAATCAGGTCATTGACGACCGCTGACTCACCCTTGTATTTGACCTGTTGGATATCAAGCCCGTATTTTTTCTTCAGATACGCAAAGGTCAGCAAGCCCGTATTGTTGCCGGTGCCGTAGTTATACTTTCCTGGATTAGCCTTTACCTCAGCTATGAATTCCTTGAAGTTGTTAGCCGGAAAATCAGGACGTACATACAGGAAAAATGAAAAGTCTACTGAACCTGAGATGGGAGTGAAGGCCTTTACAGGATCGAATGGGGTTTTCTTGCGGAGTGCAGGCGAGACGACCATGGATCCGCCGCCTCCCCAGAAAAGCCTGTAACCATCTGGCTTTGAGCGAATGATGTCCATGGCTCCAATGATTCCTTCCGCACCCGGCTTGGATTCAACGACTACCGGTTGCCCCAGTTGCTTGGCAGCCGCCTCGGCGATGGCACGGCCGATGCTGTCGGCTCCACCTCCTGCCTGGTATGGAGAGACCAGTGTAATAACGCGGTTGGGAAAATTGTCGGCTGCGACGGCGTTAGCGCCGAGCAGACATATTGCAGCGCCCGCCGCAAATCCTCGCAGCATCCTGCGGCGGGACGTTGGGGTTTTATTGTATCGATTCATATTTGTCTCCGGTTCATGCTTCAGCAAAAGATTGGAAGTAAGTAGTTCAATATTGCAGGTGAGATCTTCATTTATAAGGGCCAGCCGGCATCAACGACGATGTCCTGGCCCGTGATGTTTCGAGAAAATTCGCTGGCGAGAAACAAGGCTGCGTGGGCAATGTCCTGTGGCTCCGATAGTCGCTTTAGTGCGGTCGCGTTGATCACCATTCGGCGCAATGCATCGGCGTTGGTGCCGATTTGCTCGGAATTGCGTGCAAATCCGGCTTCTG
>JBEBTQ010000035.1:0-14847 GCA_040393685.1 Advenella kashmirensis
TTATGAACACAAGGTATTTGTGCAGGGCCTCATTTGGGGTCTGAATCCATTTGACCAATGGGGTGTGGAATACGGCAAGGTACTGGCAACGGATATTACCGCCGAACTCAAAGGGGCCGCGCCGCTTGCAACGCACGATGCCTCAACACGTTACTGGATTGAACGCATTCGTTCGCAGATGGAATGAAGATTCTTTTTACCAATTTCCACAGACGCAATGGTGGCGGTCATGTCACGTACATCCTGAATCTGTTGCAGCAGTTCAGAAATGACGAGTGCTGGGTGGCCACGCCCGGTACCAGCCGTCTGTATCGCTACGCCAGTGAACTGGATGGTGTGATTGTGGTCGATCAGAGTTTCAACTCGCGCCTGGGCAAATGGCTGCCGGAAGTTCGCCAGCTGCGGCGGCTGATTCGCAAGGAGCGGTTCGACATCATCCATGTCAACGCCTCTGCCGATCACCGTCACGTCATGCTGGCCTGTCTGGGGATACCAAGGGCTATGCGCCCCCGTATTGTGTTCACCAAGCATAATGATCACTCCGTGCATACGCTAGGACATCGTCTGCGCGCCAGTATGGCAACCGATGCCGTCATTGCCGTCAGCCAGTACGTCGCGGGCCTGTTCAAGGACAGCGATTACCTGCGGATGCCGATACATGTCATCCATCACGGGATCGATGTGGACTATTTCAGACCGCCGACAGCTGCAGAACGCTCGGCGGCTCGCCTATCGTTGCTGGGTATTGACGATCCGCAGATGATCGTTTTCGGGAGTACGGGCGGCACCGATTACGAGAAAGGCTGGCTGGAGCTGGTTTATGCAATAGCCGGTCTGCCGCCGGAACTGCGGGATCGCTGTCGAATGGTGGTTGCGGGCGATACGCCTGGCAGTGACACGCTGAAGATTATTGCCGGCCTGCAAATGAAGGAGCACATCGTTTTCCCGGGTCTGCTGGATGATATCCGACCCGTGCTGGCCGCCAGCGATCTTGGGTTCGTTCTGTCGCACAACGAGGCGCTGTCATTTGCCGCGCGCGAAAGCATGTCCTGTGGGCTGCCCACCATCGTAAGCGATGCGGGAGGGCTGCCTGAGAATCTGGAACACGGCGTGTCGGGCTGGGTGACGCCCGCCAGGGATATGGCTGCCTTGCGCGCCCTGTTGCTGGAGATTCTGCCCGATTCGGCAACACGCAGCATGATTGGTCAGCACAGCCGGCAACGTGCAGAGACGTATTTCAATCTTTCCGTTTTTGCGAATCAGACGCGGGACGTCTATCGCAGCGTATTGCCCAATTAATTTTCTGCGTCGTCGTCACGGAAACCGTTAGGGTTGTTTTTCTGCCAGCGCCAGCTGTCTGACATCATTTGTGATAAACCGCGCCTGGCGCTCCAGCCGAGCTCGCGGCGCGCCTTTTCCGGATTCGCCCAGCATTCGGCAATATCCCCGTCTCTTCTGGGCGAGAGCGCGTAGGGAATGCTGACACCGGTGGCCGCTTCAAATGCTTTCACGATATCCAGAACGGAATAGCCTGTGCCGGTACCCAGATTCCAGATTCGGGTGCCGGTTTTGTCCTTGATATAATCCAGCGCTGCCAGATGCCCCTGAGCCAGATCCACCACGTGGATGTAATCGCGAATACCGGTTCCATCATGCGTGGCGTAATCACTGCCAAACACCGACAATTTTTCCAGCTTGCCCACAGCCACCTGCGTAATATAGGGGAGCAGGTTATTCGGAATGCCGTTGGGATCTTCACCGATCTGGCCGGACTCATGGGCTCCGGCGGGATTGAAATACCGCAAAATGGCCACAGACCATCGGTTATCTGAGGCAGCCAGGTCTTCCAGAATCCGTTCTACCATCAGCTTGGAGCTGCCGTAAGGATTGCTGGGCCGGCTGGTGGGACAGGATTCGGCAATGGGCATGCTCTCGGGTTCACCATAGACGGTTGCCGAGGAACTGAACACAATGCGGAACACAGCAGCGCGAGCCATGGCTTCACACAGGGTGATCGTGCCGCAAACATTGTTATCGTAATAACGCAAAGGTTCTTTTACGCTTTCACCAACGGCCTTCAGGCCCGCAAAGTGAACAACGGCATCAATCGCATGCGTCGCAAAAACGGAATCGAGCAGCCGGGCATCGCGAATATCGCCTTCGACAAAAGTCAGCGTTTTGCCGGTGATGTGTTCAACACGGCGCAGTGATGCCGGGGAACTGTTGCACAGATTGTCGAGCACGACAATCTCGTGACCCGCATTGAGCAACTCAACAACAGTGTGCGAGCCGATAAAGCCCGCACCACCGGTAATCAGTAATTTCATTCCTGGTTTTCCGCCATACATAGATGCTGTTGGAGAAATAATCAGAAGCCCGCAGCGTGAGCCTGTTGATCTGCATGATACGAAGAGCGAACCATCGCGCCGACTGCCGCATGCGTAAAGCCCATTTTATAGGCCTCTTCCTCGAACATTTTGAACGTATCGGGATGCACGTAACGCATGACGGGCAAATGGTGTTCAGAAGGCTGCAGGTACTGACCAATCGTCAGCATATCGATATCGTGATCACGCATGTCGCGCATCACCTGCAGGATTTCCTCGTCCGTTTCCCCCAGGCCAACCATCAGGCCCGATTTGGTGGGCACGTCAGGATAGCGTTGTTTAAAATCGCGCAGCAGTTTGAGCGAATGCATATAGTCTGCGCCGGGGCGGGACTGTTTATACAGACGGGGCACCGTTTCCAGGTTGTGGTTCATCACGTCGGGCAGGCCGGCACCGAAGATGTCCAGCGCCTTGTCCAGGCGACCACGAAAGTCGGGCACCAGCACTTCAATCTGTGTGATGGGAGAACGACTGCGGGTTTCGTTGATGCATTCCACAAAATGCGCAGCACCACCGTCGCGCAGATCGTCGCGATCCACGGAAGTAATGACTACATAGTTCAGGCGCATGGCGGCAATGGATTTGGCCAGGTTTGACGGCTCCTGGGTATCCAGCGGATCGGGTCTGCCGTGACCCACATCACAGAAGGGGCAGCGCCGTGTACATTTGTCACCCATGATCATGAAGGTCGCCGTGCCCTTGCCGAAGCATTCGCCGATATTGGGGCAGGAGGCTTCCTCACAGACGGTGAACAGATTGTGTTCCCGCAGAATTTTCTTGATATCGTTGAAGCGCGAATTGGGCGCAGCGGCCTTGACGCGAATCCACTCGGGCTTTTTCAGCCGCTCAATGGGGATGATCTTGATGGGAATCCGGGACGTTTTGTCAAAAGACTTCTGTTTTTTTGTGGCGTCGTACTGTTCGTCTTTGACTGTCGGATTTACTGCTGTATTTGTTGTCATGGTGGTGTCACGGCCCTCTTGGGAATGGACGTTGCAGCAATCTGGCCTGTCCCCTGGGGGTAGCCGGGAAGCAATGCCGCATGAAATATCTTTTTATTTTAACGCTTAATATTGCCATATCAGCAAAAACCCTAAGTCTGCCCCAAGTTTAGGGTTCTGCGAGATGAAAAAGCGCGTTTTGTGGTTTTGAGCGCAGTGGTTCCCGGTATTACCCGTCATGTCTGAATCTGGGCAACAGATGCGACAGCAGGCGCTCACCGGCTTCCTGCACTGTTGTTTCCACGCCCATGGTGCGCAGATCCACCGTGGGCAGGCCCGCATAGCCGCAAGGATTGATGCCGTCAAAGGGCTGCAGGTCCATCGCCACGTTCAGGGCAAGACCGTGATAGGCACAACCATGGGTGATTTTGACGCCCAGAGCAGCAATTTTGGCCAGCGTGCCATCCGACAGCGGAACATAAACCCCAGGTGCACCCGCTTTACGACAGGCGCCGGTCAGGCCATAGTCTGCCAGGGTTTCCAGGACAACATCTTCGATAAGTGCCACGTATTCCTTGACGAAGAGGCTTTTGCGACGCAGATCCACCAGCGGATACACCACCAGCTGACCGGGGCCATGATAGGTGACCTGGCCACCACGATTGGAGCGTACAACTTCGATATTGCCGGTATTGAGCAGATGTTCAGGCTTTCCAGCCTGGCCGAGCGTGTAGACTGGCTGATGTTCTACCAGCCAGATCTCGTCGGGGGTGTCTGCGTTGCGCCCTTCGGTAAAGGTTTTCATGGCCTGCCACACCGGCTCGTAGGGGGTATGCCCTTCCAGGCGGCGAACCTGCACCGGCATCACAGCACGATTTTGACCAGTTCGTGGCCGTGCAGCGCGCGGTAAAGCGTGTCCAATTGCTCGCGAGACGTGGCGCGGATCGTGAAAGTCAGGCCAATATAATTGCCCTTGCTGCTGGGACGCATTTCTACCGTCGCTGGGTCAAATTCCGGATCATGCAGCAGCACCACATCCGAGAGGATCTGGGCCAGTTCGGGATGCTGCACGCCCATGACCTTGATGGGAAAGTCACAGGGGTATTCGATCAGGGATTGCTCTGGTGGGATGTCTTTCATCATAGTCGGGATATTTCCTTGTCATATTCTGCCCTTAGTTTCCTATATATGGGGCCGGGTTGCCCGTTTCCAACCGGTGCACCGTCCAGTTCCAGGACCGGCAGCACCTCTTTGGTTGCGGAGGTGACAAGAATTTCATCGGCGGCAAAGACCTCGGCACGCGTGATGTTGCGTGCTTCAAACGGGATGCCGGCCCGCTCTGCCAGCGTAGCCAGCAGGCCGTAGCGGATGCCTTCCAGGATGAAATTGTTTTTGACGGGTGCCAGCAGTGTTCCATTGCTGACCACCCACATATTACTGAGCGACCCCTCGGTAAGCAGATCGTCGCGAAACTGTATGACTTCGTCCACGCCCCGCTCGGCGGCCATCTGGCGTGCCAGCACGTTACCGAGCAGCGACACAGACTTGATATCGCAATGCAGCCAGCGTTCGTCGACCGCAGAAATCACACGGATTCCACGTTCACGCTGTTCTGCGGTGGGACGGATGAACGGACCGCTGGAGCAGAAAATGGTAGGTTCCACCGGCGGCACAGGAAAAATATGCTCGCGCTTTGCAACGCCACGCGTCACCTGCAGATAGATAAAGGAATCGTCTGTGGCAGCGCGGACGATCATATCCTGCATCAGTGTTGCCCAGAATTCGGTCGTTTTACCGGTAGCCAGTTTGATGGCGTTCAGGCTGCGCTCCAGGCGCTGCAGATGTTCATTCAGTCTGAACGGTTTGCGATTGTAGGCCGGCACCACTTCATAAACACCGTCCCCAAAGATAAACCCCCGGTCAAACACCGAAATTTTTGCCTCATCAGCACGGACATAATCACCGTTGAGGTAAACGATGCTGTCACTGTCAATACCCTGTATCACCACACTCTGCCTAATGAGAAACGATCAAACTCAGATGAAACAATCCAACCCCAGCGTAACAAACAGACTTAGCTGCTGAAACTGCCTACGACTTTGTCCCACATGCGGGCGAAGAAACCAGCCTGAGGTACGTCTTCCAGCACCGTCAGCGATTCCTGTTTCAATACCTTGCCATTGAGCACGAACTGTACACTGCCCACGGTCTGACCTTTGGCCAGCGGCGCAACCAGTTTGCCATTGATCTGCGTCAGGGTCTGTACCTTGTCTTCCATGCCGCGTGGCACGGTGATGCTGACACCGTCAGCGGAACCCAGTTTCACTTCTTTCGTGGTGCCTTCCCAGACGCGGGGGCTCAGCAGCGGCGTGCCGGCAGCAGCCAGCTGGCGGGAAACAAAATTCTGATAGCCCCAGTCCAGCAGGTTCTGGCTGAACTGCTCGCGTTCACGCACCGTAGCTGCACCTACCACAACTGAGATAAGACGGCGATCATCCCGTTTTGCAGCAGCGATCAGGCAATAGCCGGCATCTTCAGTATGGCCGGTCTTCAGACCATCCACGCCGATATTGCGCGACAACAGACCGTTGCGGTTTTGCTGGCGGATTTTGTTGTACGTGAACTCGGGCTGGCTGAAATAGTGGTAGTACTTGGGATGATCCTTGACGATGTGCTGCGCCAGAATGGACAGGTCACGCACTGTCGTGAAGTGATCAGGTGCAGGCAGACCGGTAGGATCGGTAAAGTGGGTGTTGACCATGCCAAACGCCTGGGCTTCCTTGTTCATCTGACTGACGAACACATCTTCACTGCCGGCAATGGTTTCGGCCAGCTGAATGGTCGCATCATTGCCGGACTGAACAATCATGCCTTTGACCAGATCATCGATGGACACCTGGGTATTGACCTTGATGAACATGCGTGAGCCACCGGTACGCCAGGCTTTTTCTGACACCGTGACTTCCTGCTCGGGGCGGATGCGGTTTTCGTCCAGCGCAGAAAAGACCAGGCTGGCGGTCATGAGTTTGGTAAGAGAGGCAGGCGCAACCTTCAGATCCGGGGCCTGGTTGCCCAGAATCTGGCCGGAAGTAGCATCAATCAGGAACCAGGATTTGACAGTGCTTTGTGGCGGTGTCATGCCGGCCACCTGACTCAGTACCGGTGTTTCCGCATTGGTCACGGGCACGCTGGAACGGGAATCCTGTGCAGGAGCCTGCGAAGGTGTCGCCAGTGTGTTTGACAAGGTCTGCGTGGTACCCGTCCCTGCTGCTGTCTGTGCGTTGCCGGCAGGCGCAGTATTGTTGTTTTTGTTGAAGAAGACAAATGCACCGCCTGCGATCAGGACGATGATCAGGATGAGAACGACACGACGTAAGAACATTGAAGTGGATCCGGATATGAGAAGGTTGGGACAGGGCTGCCTGCAAAATGAAATTATAAGCGCTTAGCGCGCAAAATACCTTACAGCCTGCTGTTGTCTGTGATCTGCTGCAGTGCGCCCAGCGCCAGTTTTTTCAGTTCGACCAGATAGCCATGGAAGAAGTGCGTTGCCTGTGGAATGACCGAGACCGGTACGCGGTAGTCGGCAATCCAGTCAAACACTTCCTGTAAGGGCACGACGTCATCACGTTCGCCATGGATGACAATAATATTTTCCGGCAGCTGAACGTCGCGCCAGACGAAACGCTTCACTGCAGTCCCCACCAGGGTAAGCAGTTGCGGCAAAGGCTGATTTTTTTCTTCGGCAAGCACCGAATAAAGCTGCGCCGCCACCGACGTGCCGAATGAGAAACCGGCCAGCAGCCAGGGCTTGCCTTCGAGCTCGGGGTGAGCCTTCAGAAACGCCTGAATCAGCAGCTGCATATCCTCTGTTTCACCGCGAGACTTGTCAAATGTGCCGTCCGATTTACCGACACCGCGGAAGTCGGGACGAATGGCGGCGTAACCAGCCTGTGCATACGCGCGGGCCAGGGTGGTGACAACCTTGTTGTTGCGTGTGCCTTCGTGCAGGGGGTGGGGGTGCAGAACCAGCGCCCACCCACGCAGTGGCGCATCGGGATCAGACTGGTCCGGCCAGTCGATGACGCAATCAATATGTCCTGCAGCGCCGGTGGCGCCAAAAGCTTCGGTTCGAATTGCCATTATTTTAAAGGTCCGACTTCAATCGCGCCGGGACGAAATTCAGTGGGGGTGCGAACGGCAGCGCCCATGCGGGTTTCGCCGGGCTTGAAGCCGAACCAGCCAGCGCCCAGCCCGTAGGTAAGCACATTGGCCGCGACGATGATGAAAAAGAGAGTGCGCATTCTAGGCGTCCCGTGAGTCCTGAGCAACGGCGCGCAGCCCGTCAAGAACCGGCGACTCGCACTCGATTATCGGTATTGTACCAAATCCCATGTCCACGCTGCATGAATCAAGACGGGCCTGTAGCTCCGGGAGAATGGCAGCGCGCGCACCGCCGGTGACGAACACGAGAGGGGCCTGTCCGAGCTGTTCCGCGACCTGTTGCCACTGGCGAAGAACGGCGCCGGTCTGCGCCGCGACAATGCCCGTTGCGATCGCGGCCTGTGTATTCTGGGGGAATGCCGGCCAGCGCTGCCCGGGCATGGGGGCAATGGGGAGTCGGGCAGTTCCCGACCCGAGCGAAGACTGCATCATGCTGACGCCAGGCAGAATCAGCCCGCCCAGAAAGGTTTCGTGACCATCGATGGTATCAATGGTGGTAGCCGTTCCGAAACTGACCAGCATCATGGGGCCGTCCACGGGGCGGCTCATGAGGATACCCAGCAGACCCAGCCAGCGATCCGGTCCCAGTTCGGCAGGATTGTGATATCGGTTCTTCAGTCGTAATAATTGCGTACCGGGAGTCAGCCATTCGATGGGGCACGGCGCCAGAATGGCATCGAGTTCCCGGCGGATGGCATCGGTCGTCACACTGACGCCAATGGCACGTTGCGGTGGCTGCGTCAGATTCGCCACCAGATCGGCCAGGGTATTGAGGGCATCGGGGGTAAAAGTACGTACTGGCGGCGTACGCGTCGATTCACTGCCAGTATCTGTGCCGGACGGATCAAAAACCGAGACCTTGACCCGCGAATTACCGGCATCGATGAGAACAATTGACATGGGTTAGTCCTGGTTCTTCGGCCGGATGGAAATATCGCCGATGGTAATGGCGTGCAGGCGTGCATCGCTTTCCACCAGCAGACATGCATCGCTGTTGACGCCGCGAGCCGGGCCGGAGAGCACGACCCGGTCATCGACCACGACGTTGACATCCTGTTCGTGCAAAGCGTCAATCTGGTGGTGACGTTCCATAAAGGCCTCGAACCCCTGCTGCTCGTACTGGGCGAAAGCATCACGCCAGGCCCGCGCGATCCGCGCCACGAGAAGCGCAATGTCTTCCGAGGGGCCGGTGTCTCCGTTGATATCACTCAAGACCGACGTCCAGTCGGCGACCTTGCGACCGAGATGCTGCGTCAGTTCCACCGCACTTGACAGGTTCATGCCCATGCCGACAATCACCACATGGTGATGCTGTGATTCGCGTTTAGCAGGGCGGGTGGATTCGACCAGCAGTCCTGACAGTTTGGCCTGGTCATAAAGAATATCATTGGGCCATTTCATGAGCAGGCGATCCTGCACAGCAGGGCCGGCGATTTTGCGCAGCTGCTCGCAGGCAACGATGCCCGCCACAGGGGCCAGCATCGGCAGACGGGCAGGTGGCACAAACACGTCATAGGCACAGGAAAACATGAGCGTGGAGCCCGGGGTATTCTGCCACTTGCGCCCCGCCCTGCCCCGACCACTGGTCTGCGTATGCGCGCCCAGCAGCGCCGGCCGGCCCATTTCCGATTGGGTACTTCTGACTTCCTGCATCAGATTGACGTTGGTCGAGCCCACCTGCTCGACCCAGGCGATCCCCGCAAAATCCGGCAACGCCGAATAAAGCGTCTTCTGCAAAACGGAAGCACTTGGCAATAACGACATAATCTACTTCAAATAAGGTTGCAGCGCCGACATGATCCTGTCGGTTGCGCCTTCGTGCAGAGAGAGCCATTCCTTGGCAGCACGACCCATGCCCAGGCGCAGTTCGGGATTCTGCAATATCTTCAGCGCCAGCGCCACTGCTTCGGCCGGGGTCTGGGCACGCCGGGCAGCGCCTTCGGTCAGGGCGTCTTCAACCGACTGCTGAAAGTTTCGGGTATGCGGACCCACGATCACGGGCAGACCCAGCGCACTGGCTTCAATGTGATTCTGTCCGCCCAGTTCTGCAAAGCTGCCGGCCACGATGGCGACATCGGCCATGCCATAAAAGAAGAACATTTCGCCGACTGAATCGCCCAGCATGACGTCGACTGTACGCAGCTGGTTGTCGGTGGGCATGTCACTGCGTCGACAGAAATCGAGTCCATGTTCCTTCAGTACACTGGCGACTTCATCGAAACGCTGAGGATGCCGGGGCACCACCACAAACAGTGGCGTGGGGTTGACAGGCTGACCGTTGGCGTCCGCCGGGCCTGCAACAGGAGAGGCGGCTGCCTTGCCCTTCTGGTTCTTGATGGTCTGTGCAATCGCCTGGGCAAACGGTTCATCTTCGCCTTCACGAAGGCTGGCGATCGCAATAACCTGGCGGCCAATATGGCGGCGCGCCACCTGTCCCATATGGGACTGTTCGGTGGAGATGCGCAGATCGAACTTCAGATTGCCAACCACGCGCGTCCGCTTGACTCCGATATCGGCCAGCCGTGCCGAATCAAAATGCGTCTGCGTCAGAATCAGATCGATACTGGTGAGTGCCTTGCGCAGAACGCTTCCCAATAACTGGCCCCGCCTCAGAGAAGACGGTGAGAAACGCGCACTGGCCACGACGACGGGAATCTTCTGTTTCTTGCTTTCGGCCACCAGATTGGGCCAGATTTCGCGTTCAATCAGAATGCAGCACCGTGGCTTCCAGTAGTTCAGAAACCCCTGCACCGCTTCCGGAAAATCATAAGGCATCCAAGCCTGGCAAAGTCTGCCGGTGTTGATGGCAGGCGCAAAAAGCTTGGCGCCGATAGATCGGCCTGTTTCGGTAAAATGCGTGAGCAGCACCGGCAGGCCCTGATCCAGCAATGCCTGAACCAGCGGCTGAGCCGCACGTGTCTCACCCAGACTGACGGCATGCACCCAGACAGGCCTGGAAAAACCGAAAACCGTTTCGGCATAGCCATCGTCTTCATCGCGCGGGCCGGACTGTGCGCGTTGCGCGTATCGGCCGAAACGCTCGTCGCCGCGGATATCCCAGACACCGCCCGCCCTGCGTGCACGACGCTGCAGCCACCACAGCAGCAGCGGGGAAGCCAGTCTAAGGGTTGCGGTATAAAAGAAGCGATTCATGTTGTGATTCTTGGTGCCGGTACAAGGACAAGGAGTCTTTCTATCAGGCCTGCAAAGCCTGTTTCAGTTGTGATACGACCATGTCACGTGTCGGCGGTACCCCGCGGTCACCCAGGCTGGCGGTAAAGCCTGAACCCTCCAGCGGCGTGCGTACCGGTGTGGATGCGCTGTAAATGCCGATGGTAGGACGCCCAAGAGCCGCCGCCAGATGAGTCAGACCGCTATCGAGGCCAACCATGATTCTGCAGGCTGCCAACAGTGTAGCAACTTCGGTTAATGACATTCGTGGCAAAACTTCGGCATTATCGAAATCCCGAATAAGCGCCTGCGCCCTTGCGGTTTCCTTTTCATTGCCCGCCAGCAGTTTCAGACCAAGACCGGCCTCTTTCAGGATGCCGAAGACCTCAAGCCAGTCCTGCTCAGGCCAGAGTTTGTCGTCGCGACTTGCCGAGGGCATGATGACCGCATAATCCTGTATGGGCGTGTTGTCGGTGAAACGCTGCAGGCCGAAATCGGGCGCACCGGTGAAGGTGTATTTCAGGGCAAGCGACGCCAATAGTCGCTGGCGCTGAACGGCAGGCTGCCAGAACTCAACTTTATGACGCTCGTCATAAAACAGAGAAGCCAGCGACTCTCTTGCAGAGTGCCAGTCCAGACCGTGGCGACGTCCCTTTGCCTGACGCACCACCCAGGCAGACTTCATCAGCCCTTGCATGTCCAGCACAATGTCGTAGTCTCGCTGACGCAGATTCTGAATGAAGGCACGACGTTCCACTGTGGTCTCGCGCGACAGCCATTTTTTACGCCAGCGACGATGAGAAATCACAATCACCTCATGCACGGCAGGATGCCAGCCGGGGATTTCAGCGAAATTTTCTTCGACAACCCAGTCTATCTGCGCTTCGGGAAAGTGTGAATGAATATCGGAGATGGCCGGCAGCATATGCACCAGATCGCCGAGAGAAGAAGAACGGACTATCAGGATTTTTTTTATCATGGTGGCGTGTTCCTTGGCGCGGCTCATTCCAGTTCCAGTTCCGCCAGGATGGGAGCGTGGTCGGAAATGCGTGTCCAGGGACGTCCCTTGAGAACCTGGGCCGACAGTATGGTAAAGCCGCGCTGATACATGCGATCCAGACGCAACCAGGGGAACATGGCGGGAAATGTTCGTGGAGGCGCCAGCTGGTCTACCGACATCAGGCCACGACCGTCCATCATGCTGCGCAGCGAGGTTTTCAGGCGCGGCAATTCGGCGTCCACGCGCAGGGGGCTGTTGGCAAACACTTCGTGCAAGCCGAGTTCATGATCAAAATACGGTGCCAGTTTTTCGTTCCAGTCGTTGAAGTCGCCGGCCAGAATCAGGGGCTCATCATCAGGCACCATCCGTTTGATGCGTTCGATGATTGCCGAAACCTGACGACCACGACTACCGGCAAACAGACCAAGGTGAGCAACAAAACAGTGAACCATTCTGCCGTCGATTTCGACCCGGGCATGCAGCACACCGCGCTGTTCCAGACGATGATCGGAAATATCTTCGTTCTCGTGATCCAGAATTCGAAAGCGCGAGAGCAGCGCATTGCCGTGATCCGTATCGGTGCGCACCGCATTGCAGCCATAACAGACATCCATGGACAAATGGGAAGCAAGCATATCCTGCTGCGCATGCAGACATTCCACGCGCGTGTTGCGACCCTGCACTTCCTGCAGAAACACCAGATCGGCCCCCAGCCCTGTCAGGCCGCTTTGCAGGTCCATGAGGGATACCCGTTTGCCGAAAGCAGACTTACCTTTATGAATGTTGTAACTGACGACTTTGAGTGTGGTCATTTTATTTTTATCCGAACATTTATCCGAACAGAAACAGCTGTGCCAGCAGATTCAGAATAAACCCGATGACGGGCAGCAGAACCGCCTGCAATATGCCAAAGGCAATGAGTCCGAGCAGAATGAAAAACCCGTAAGGCTCCAGCCGCATATAGGCAATTGCCTGACGCGCTGGCAGAAAGCCGGCAATGATACGGCTTCCATCCATCGGCGGGATAGGCAGCAGATTAAAGACCATCAGGACAATATTCAGCTGGAAACCGGCAAGCGCCACCTTCCACCAATAGGAATCCATGAGGCCCGCACCAAGCAGTATTCTGGCGGTAATGACCCAGATTATTCCCATCAGCAGATTGGCCAGCGGCCGGGCCAGTGCCAGCAGGACACTATCTCGTTTGGGCTGCGCAAAATTCGCCTCGTTGACCGGAATGGGTTTGGGCCAGCCGATCACAAAGCCGGTATTAAGCGCAATCAGCAATAGCGGCACCAGAATGGTACCGATAGGATCAATATGTTTCCCCGGATTGAGCGTGAGCCGGCCCAGCATGAGCGCCGTGCGATCTCCGAGCTTATGGGCCACATAGCCTCTTGCCGCCTCGGGCAGCGTGATGCCCAGAACCAGCGGGATGGCAAAAATGGTGATGGCGCGGATAATTTCATCCATGGTAATGCGCGCTCCCGCGACAAGCAAAAGCGTACGCGTTTGTGCAGGCCGAAAGCACGTATCGGCCGCTGATGCGACAAGGATTCACAAAGGAAACTTCCGGCGCGAACTGCGCAACTTTCACAACTGGATTCAGCATATTTTTCATATACCTATTTTATCCGTGAAAACCGGAAAATGAATGTCAGGAAGACACCCGGGGATTATTTCAGCTGCGATGTACATCTTGCATTCGGTTACGGGTTTTGCCGGGTTTTGTAGCAGGTTACCGTATAAAATCAGGACGCAGTCATAACACATTCATAAAAAAGAGTCAGCGTGTCGGAATCCGGCATGCTTGCATGAGAGGGAAATATTATGCGATTAGATGACCAGGAACAAAGCAGTAACGTGGAAGACCGCCGCGGCGCGGGTGGATTCCGTGGCGGCGGTGGTATGCGCCTGGGCGGAGGAAAAATAGGCATCGGCACCATTGTGGTTGCGCTGGCAGCCTGGTACTTCCTGGGCATCAATCCAATGGCGATTCTGGGCGGCGGAGAGATCATGCAGGAGCCTGCGCAGCAGAGTCAGCAGTCTGGCGCCCCCGTGGCCAATGATGAGGACAAGGTCTTTATTTCCAAGGTACTGAAAACCACAGAGACAGTCTGGTCCGGCATCTTCAAGGCCAATGGCGCAACCTACCAGCCCCCTGCCCTGGTGCTGTATAGCGGTGCCACACGCTCCGGCTGCGGCGTAGGTCAGTCTGCCATGGGCCCTTTCTACTGTCCTGAAGATCGCAAAGTCTATCTGGACATGAGCTTTTTCCACCAGATGGGTGCACAGATGGGCGTGCAAGGTGACTTCGCGCAGGGCTATGTGCTGGCACACGAGGTGGGACACCACGTGCAGAATCTGCTGGGCGTGATGGATAAAGTAGCACAGGCCCGCGGCAGCATGAACGAAAGACAGGCCAATGATCTGTCTGTTCGCGTGGAACTGCAGGCAGACTGCTTTGCCGGCATCTGGGCCCATGAACTGCAGAAAGAAGGCACCGTGATTGAAGATGGCGATATTGAAGAAGCCATGAATGCCGCGTCTGCAGTGGGTGACGACAAGATACAGCAACAGACGCAAGGACATGTCGTGCCTGATTCATTCACTCACGGCTCGTCTGAACAGCGTATGACCTGGTTCAAACGAGGTCTCGCCAGCGGCGATCTGAAGCAGTGCAATACGTTTGAGCAGTAATGGCCGGGGATGGTTTGCAGCGCCTGGAAGTGTGAAGATAGTCGGGCGACACTGAATCGGCATAAACAGCACCAGAACAGAAACGGAACCTTCGGGTTCCGTTTTCTTTTTCATTACCGTTTTTATCGGTCGCGATATATTATCGATCACCGTTTTATCGATCACCGTTTTATCGACCACCGTTTTATCGACCACCGTTTTATCGACCACCGTTTTATCGACCACCGTTTTTATCGATCGCACTTTTATTGGCTGCGGTTTTTACAGTTTGCTGTGTACTATCGGCTGCAGAACTGTTCTGCGTCAGAATCTGCCCGCGTTCTTTCTGATACTCAGAATTTCTTCCTGCGGGAAATATGTCCCGGCGGGCGATGAATATCATGAGTCACAAATGAAATATCGTTGTCAGGCATGGCCAGATATT
>JBEBTQ010000036.1:0-14516 GCA_040393685.1 Advenella kashmirensis
CGCGAGCAAATGGAACAGAGCCAATGGGTGGATGGCAAAGGAACCGCCGGGTATGTGGCGGCCAGCCAGAAAAAGAATCTGCAACTGGCTGATCATGATCCTGTCGCCATCAGCGCAAGCCAGCAGATACTTGAAGCGCTGGGTAGAAACAGTCGCTTCATATCTGCTGCACTACCCTTGAACATCCTTAGCCCGATGTTCAATTGCTATGCGAGTGATCAGGAGTATGGTTTTCATATCGACAACGCAGTACGCGTCGATCCGCATAGCGGCGAACGCATCCGGGCAGATGTCTCTTCGACGATTTTTTTGAGCGATCCGGATGAATACGAAGGGGGCGACCTGATCATACAGGACACCTACGGAGAGCAACGGGTCAAACTGCCTGCGGGCCATATGGTGGTGTACCCGTCAACCAGCCTGCATCGTGTGACGCCGGTGACTCGAGGAAAACGCATCGCCGCCATTTTATGGACGCAAAGTATGGTACGGGAAGACGCAAGGCGAGCCCTGCTATTTGAGATGGACAATACCATTCAGCAGTTGGCTACTGAACTGGGCGCGCACGATAGCATCGTGTCTTTGACCGGGATTTATCACAATCTGGTGCGGCAGTGGTCACAGGTATAAGAAGGCCACTTTATGTGCCCAGCGGCGCCTCCAAAGTGGCAAGCAGCCGGGATCGACCTCCCAGCACATGGCGCTGGGCCGCCGTCCACGCTTTGGCTGCGCTTCCCGACGCAATGGCCTGATAGATCTTGCGATGCTCGGTATTTGAGTTATGCATATTGCTGCTGGCGTTGAAATATTTGCGCCGGAACAGATGCAACTCCTTCACATAATCATCATAGGCCTGCTTGGCCCTTTTGTTTCCTGACAAACCCAGAATCAGTTCGTGGAAAGCCAGGTTCAGCTCGTAATACAGGGTGCCATCGTCCGCGTCGCAGGCGGCATCCATCTCATCCAGTAACTGCTCAAAGGCGGGCGCATCTTTCTTCGAAAAATTCTCGCTGGCTCTCTCTGCGGCAAAGGCGAAAACGACCGCACGCAATTCATAGACTTCGACCATATCCCTCACAGACAACTGTCTGACGAACATGCCTTTATTCGGAATTGAGGTCACCAGACCCAGCCCGGCCAGCACTTTCATGGCTTCGCGAATCGGGCCCCGGCTGGTACCCATGCGCAGCGCCAGCGTGGCTTCATTCAGCCGTTCACCCGGCTCAAACTCACCCGAATAGATCAGTCGCTTCAGCTCGGTGACCACCGTTTGGGAAAGTACTGCAGCGCGTGTGGAAGAGGAAGTGGCAACCATGAATCTGTCTTCTCGTAATAAGTGCTAACTATACCGTAATGACCAGTACCTGATCTGCGGCGTGTGTGGAAAAATCCAAATAATCATGGATTATTGTCTACAAATATTATACGATTGTAGACACTTTAACCCAAAAATAAGCAAAATATCATCAAATCAAGGAGGCAAACAGCATGGCTCATCTAGCCGCATCCGAAGCATTGAAGCGCTTTCGTGTCATCGATCTGACCCAGGTTCGGGCCGGACCCACCGCCTGCCGGCAGCTGGCAGACTGGGGTGCCGATGTCATACAGGTGCAGATGCCTGAACACATGCGGGGGGATGATACGCTGGGCGGGCAGGACGGCTCAGATTATCAATATACCCATCGCAATAAGCGATCCATCACCCTGAACTTAAAAGAGCCAGAGGGTATCGCAGCGCTCAAACGCCTTATTGGCACTGCAGATGTTGTTGTGGAAAATTTCCGACCTGATGTGAAATACCGGTTGGGGATTGATTACGAATCGCTGGCACCTGACAATCCCGGTCTGGTGTATGCCAGTATTTCCGGCTTCGGGCAAACGGGGCCTTACGCAACGCGTCCGGGATTCGACCAGATTGCACAGGGCGCCTCGGGTCTGATGTCTGTGACAGGCCCTCCGGGCGAAGCGCCGATGCGCGTGGGCATTCCCATAGCCGATCTTTGCGCGGGCATTTTTGCAGCGCAGGGCATTCTGGTCGCACTATTGGAGCGAGAGGCGTCCGGCAAGGGGCAGTGGCTGCATACGTCGTTGTTCGAATCCATGATTTACATGATGGATTTTCAAACCTCGCGCTACCTGATTGATGGCGAAATTGCGAAGCAGGCAGGCAATTACCACCCGACCAGCATTCCAACAGGTGTTTACAAAGCGCGCGACGGATACATGAACATCGCGGTTTTCGGCTCCAAAATCTGGGAACGTTTTTGCGACATTCTGGGCACGCCGGAATGGGTCACCGATGAGCGGTATCACGATAAGGCCTCTCGCTCGGTCAACCGCGATTCGCTCAATGCCGAAATCAACAAACGTCTTGCAAACGAGGATCGCAGCTACTGGATCGCGCAGTTCAACGAAGGCGGTGTGGCTTGCGGCGTCATCAATAATCTTGGCGAGGTCTTTGACGATCCACAAGTTGCGCACCTGAATATTGTCAAGGAAGTCGAGTCAAAGCGGCTGGGCAAACAGCGCATGGTGGGCCAGCCGGTGCAATTGACGCGAACGCCCAGCGATATCGTTCGTTCTGCCCCTTTGAGAGGGGAACACACCACAGAAATTCTCAAAGATCTGGGCTATGACGATGCCGTTCTTGCCCAAATGAAATCCCATGGAGTCTATTGATGGCACAAGTTAAATATACCTCTCCCACAGAACGCGTTCTGACCTGGCTGGATGGCACCACATTGCATATCCAGTTCAACAATCCCGCACGTCATAACGCATTGTCCGTTGATATGTGGGAAGCCGTGCCGCAGTTGCTTTCGCTCGCCCAGAGCGATGATCGGGTGCGTCTGGTAGTCTTTTCCGGCGCCGGAGAAAAAGCCTTTGTTTCGGGCGCGGATATTTCCCAGTTCGAAGACATGCGTGCGGCACGGGAAGCTGTGACGCGCTATGAAGCCATGGCCGAGGATGCGCTGACGTCTATCCAGGATTTTCCCAAGCCGACCCTGTCCTGCATCAATGGCTACTGTATCGGCGGGGGCGTCAATGTGGCGATTGCCTGCGATATGCGCATCGCTTCCGATAACTCGGTGTTTTCCATTCCTGCTGCCAGGCTGGGCCTGGGATATCGGTACTCCGCCATGAAAAATCTGGTCAATCTGATCGGCCCGGGCGCGGCAAAAGACCTGTTTTTTACGGCGCGCCGGATCGATGCTGCAGAAGCCAAAGCATTGGGACTGATATCGCGGGTCAGTACTGCAGATGCATTGCCGGCTCTGCTTGAGGAATACACAAGTGCTCTGGCCAATAATGCGCCGCTGACCATCGCTGCTGGCAAGGCAATCACGGCTGAAATTTTGAAATCTTCTCCCGATGTCGATATGCAACGCTGCACTTCATTGATTCGAGGATGTTTCGACAGCCAGGATTACGCAGAAGGCCGCAGCGCCTTCATGGAAAAACGCAAGCCCGTATTCGTCGGCAAATAAATTACAGATGCAATAGGAGGAGATGACAATGAAAAGCTATTGGATGCAAATGACCGATACCGACACGCATCTGGAATGTCGCGACACGGAACGCCCGGAGCCCGGTCCGATGCAGCTGCTGGTGCGCATGCACGCGGCAGGTCTGAATCGCGGAGAATTCGTTTTGGGCCATGGCCTGCATGGCAAAGCAGGCAGCTGGAAACAGATCGGCGGAGAAGGCGCGGGCGAAGTGATTGCCGTCGGCAAAGATGTCAGCAACTTCAAGGTGGGTGACGCGGTTATGGGACGTTGTCCCGGTGCGTTTTCTGAATACGCGCTGATGGAGGCCATTGAAGCATTGCCCAAACCCGAGAATCTGTCGTGGGAAGAGGCAGCCTGCCTGCCATTGACCTTTCTGGTGGCATTTGACATGTTGGTATTGCAGGGGCGCGTCAAGGCAGGCGAATGGGTACTGATCAACGGCGTCTCTTCCGGCGTGGGCGTGGCCTCACTGCAACTGGCCAAGGCACTGGGCGCAAAAGTCATTGGAACGTCGGGTTCGCAGGACAAGCTGGATAAATTGAAGACGCTGGGGCTGGACGTTGCACTGCACACGCGATCGGCAGATTTTGCTGCTGACGTGCTGGCTGCGACAGACAATCATGGTGCCGACCTGATCATCAACGCGGTTGGTGGCAGCGTTTTTGCCGAGAATATTAAGGCCGCGGCATTCGAAGGCAGGCTCGCCTTTGTTGGCTATGTGGACGGGAATCTGCGCGGTGACCTTGATCTGGGCGCATTTCATGCCAAACGCCTGACGCTGTTCGGGGTATCGAACAAATTGCGCACAAAAGAACAGCGAGCAGCTGCCTTGCCGCGTTTTATTAGCGAGGTGCTTCCGCTTTTTGAGACTGGAAAAATCATTCCGCAGGTAGACCAGCAATATGATTTCGATGAACTGCCGGATGCCAAAGCCAGTATGGAGGCTGGCCGGCACGCCGGGAAAATCGTATTGCGAATTATTAAAGCTTAAACATAAAGCCAATTCGGCATAAACAATACAGAATATTCAGGAGACAAAAATCATGAAAATCACCCAACTTGCGCTGGCCTGCAGCCTGAGCTTTATCGGCGTGCAGGCAATTGCGCAGACTGCCGATTATCCTTCGCGACCCATTCGACTTGTGGTTGGCTTTGCGCCTGGCGGTGCGGCCGATACAGTGGCCCGCATCATGAGCGAGTCATTCAGCAAAGCCTTGAAACAGACCGTCGTTATAGAAAACAAACCGGGCGCGGGATCCAGCATCGCAGCGGACTATGTTGCCAAGGCTGCGCCGGATGGCTATACCGTGCTGATTGCCAGTCCCAGCAGCATTTCCATTAATCCGGCCATCAATCCAGGACTGACATATACCGCAAAAGATCTGAAAGCCGTGACCCAGATCACGACGTCTCCGCTGGTGCTGGCAGTGAGTACAAAAACCGATATCAAGAGTGTCGCGGATCTGATCCGAGAGGCCAAAGAAAAGCCCAACTCGCTGAACTATGCCACCTCGGGTAATGGTTCGGCCCCGCATCTGGGCGCGGCACTGTTTACGATGATGACACATACAAAGATGACGCATGTTCCTTATCGCGGCGGAGCGCCAGCGATTCAGTCGGTCATGGCCGGCGATACCGACCTGAGCTTTGGGACTGCGCCGTCTGTTCTGGCCCAGGTGAACAGTGGCAAATTGCGCGCCATTGCCGTCAGTACCAGCGAAAAATCGGCGCTGGTGCCAAACCTGCCCGGCATGCGCGAGGCCGGACTGCCTGATTACAATCTGGCGTTCTGGTACGGTATCTTTGTGCCCAAAAATACGCCCGATTCAGTTGTTCAGACTCTTTTCAAGGCGGCCACCTTTGCGATGCACCAGCCCAAGGTCAAGGAATCACTTGTTGGCGAAGGAACAGAGACTTCATTGTCAGCCTCACCGGAAGCCTTCGACACGTTTCTGGCAAAAGAAGACAAGTTCTGGGTCGACCTCGCAAAGAATGCGGAAATTGTGGTGAAGTAATAGGGATTGTGCGCAATCCGTTGAAAAATACCCAAGATTTCCCGCAAACGCATTATCTCATTCAAAAGAAGCGTATCGTTACGGAATCAGCAACGATACTTATAAGCTTATAACGATGAGTAATACTTCAACACTGCTGCCTGCATCAGTTCAGCGAGGGAATATCTGGAGACTATCCCTGGCGCAGGCATTGGCGGGGGCCAATTCCACGGTTTTTTATGCGACGGGCGCCATTATCGGCGACAAACTTGCGCCCAGCGCCATGCTGGCGACGCTTCCCATTTCGCTGTTCGTCGTCGGGATGGCGACCTGCACGCTTCCCGCTGGTCGTATCGCCAATCGCTATGGCAGGATTGCGGCGTTTATGGCGGGCACCGGCGCTGGCATTTTGGCGGGCTTGATTGCCATGATTGCCGTGATCCTGGGCTCGTTCCTGTTATTTTGCGTATCCGGTTTTCTCGGAGGCGCCTATGCCGCTGTCGTGCTGTCGTTCCGTTTTGCGGCAACAGACGGCGTTGAGCCGGTACGTCGGGCCAGGGCCCTATCCCTGGTCATGCTGGGTGGCGTTGCCGCTGGCGTTCTGGGTCCGCAGTTAGTTACCTTGACTATGCACCTGTGGCCGACGCATCTTTTTGCCGCAACGTTTCTGGCGCAGGCTGCTGTTGCCGCCATCGCAGCGGTGATTCTGCTGGGCGTGCGCCTGCCGGCTCCGACAGCCGCAGACATCAAAGGTGGCCGTCCTTTGGGGAAAATTGCCGCTCAGCCACGTTTTATTGCAGCTGTCATAAGTGGTGCCGTGGCATATATGTTGATGAATTTCCTCATGACGTCGGCGCCGCTGGCGATGCATATGAGCGGTCATTCGCAGGAATCTTCAAATCTTGGTCTGCAGTGGCATGTCATTGCCATGTATGCGCCCAGTTTCTTTACTGGTAGCCTGATTACCCGGTTTGGTGCCGGCAGGATCGCGACGGTCGGTCTGATTCTGACCGGCCTGTCGGCGGCGGTTGGCCTGATGGGCATTGATGTTGCCCATTTCTGGATTTCATTGATTCTGCTGGGGGTAGGCTGGAATTTCGGGTTCCTGGGGGCCTCGGCGCTGGTGCTGGAATGCCATACACCACAGGAAAAAAATCGCGTTCAATCGCTCAACGACTTTATCGTTTTCGGATTAATGGCAATTGGCTCGTTTTCTTCCGGCGGTTTGCTGAGCGCCTTTGGGTGGAATACTGTGCTCTGGGTGTCGTTTGTGCCGCTGGTTCTGGCGCTTATTGCACTTGCCATTGCCATGCGAAGAGGTACGCGCACACTTCAGGTGGAGGAAGGTGCTTAATCAGAAGGCAGAGCGACAGACGGCAGAAGAACAGAACGCAGATCGAAGTTCAGTTTCGACTGCAATTATCTTACTGGCATTCTTTCTGCTTTTGCGCGACCTTCGTTAAAAATCTGTCCGCATGAACAATATATCTTTCATGCGTTCCTGAGCTTATCAGATCGATTTCATCGTGGCAGCGCACATCGAATGTCAGATGGTTTCCGTCTACAGCCGTTAACTTGATTTCGGCGGTTACGTTCATGCCAATGGGCGTTGCGGCGCAGTGACTTATGTTGACATGGACGCCAACCGTTTTGTAGTCTGGATCCAGATAGCTTTCCAGCGCCTCAACGCAGGTCGATTCCACAAAACCGACAAGAAATGCCGTGGCGAAAACCGGCGGCATATCGGCAAAAGCAGTGAATTTATCCGAGACCGACGGGACTGTGAGCGATTGGCCGACGCGCAGTGTCTGGGAATAACTCAAACCCAAAGGGATATTCATAGTCATCAATAGAATCGCTTATTTGGTTGCCGACACATTGCCAACGCGAAGCAAAAGCGGCCATGTCACGCGTTTACGCTTTTCGACATCACCCCATTGCGAGCGCAATTGGGCTTCAAAGCGGTCCAAGGGATTGTTCCCCAAAGCTTTATTGGCAGCTTTCACTGCAGACCACGTCGACATATAGCCAATGAGATCGTCGAGCGCCCACGAAACTTCAATGTCAAGCGCCGGGATGGATCGTTCCTGAAACGGAAAAGCCAGATTGCGATAGCCTTCTTCCACGTGGCGGCGCTCTGCCGGCCAGTGCGGGCCAATCACCTTATAATAAAAATGTTGAACCAGTTCGTCTATGTCACCCTCTACATGCAGAACGCCATAAGTGATGAGCGCAACTGCAGCGCCGGGCCGGGCAACCCGGTTGACTTCAACATAGAATTTATCCAGATCCAGCCAGTGTGCAGCCTGCGCCACGGTCACCAGATCCACCGATTCATCCGGTAAACCGCTGTTCTCGGCAAGCGCGGTTCGATAGCTGACGCGTTCATGGGGCTGTGCCTGTTCAATCTGGGCGGCACTGGCATCTGTTGCTATCACCTCGGTAAAGCGCTCAGCCAGCAAAACAGATAGCTGACCGGTTCCACAACCACAATCCAGAGCGCGTTGGGTATTGGGGCTGATCTTTGCCAGTTCCTCTACCAGTCGCAAAGGATAGGTAGGGCGATGTGCCGCATAGCCGGCTGAACCAGTAGAGAAATGATCTTTGAATGAGGTATTGTTCATATCACGCTCGTAATTACATTAGCGCTAATATACATTATTCGCAGGAGTTTTGAAAGGCATAGCTGCTGAAGTTTGATGAATCCGGGTTATGGGTTTGCAGTGGAGGCGGTCAGGAAGAAAATCTCCCAAGACAAATCATTAGCACTAATATAGAATGCGGATCATGAATTCAAAAGTCAAACCCGGACTGGGCGAATTGCTTCGTTATGTTGGCGAGCTGGTGGATGAAGGCGCCGAAGCGCAGTATCGCGCCATCAACATCGCTTATCGCGCAAGATACACGCCCGTCATGCGGGCGCTGAACGATGGCGCGGAAACCATTTCCGATATCACTGCCCGAACGTATCTGACGCAGGGCGCAATCAGTCAGTCTGTCCTGCTTATGATTGAGGACGGTTTGCTTGAGCGTCATACCCTGGAAGATGGCCGTAAAACCGGTGTGCATCTCACAACAAAAGGACGCAAGCTATTGAAATTGCTGGAGCAGCATTGGGCGGTCACGTTTGCCGCGATCAATAAACTTGAGACTGAAATTGGATTTCCCTTGCTGAAAGTGCTGGAAAAAACCGCTGTTGCGCTGGAAGAAAAAGGGTTTTCTGCCAGACTTGAATCGGCAAAGAGTGGCGCCGGGAAAAAATAAGGTCAGGCCACAGGCGGTGGTCACAATGGCAGCGTTTTGCTCAGCCCTTTCAGCGCAATATCGTTGAATGCATCAATGGCCTGCTCCAGTTCATCAGCGCGGGTGGGATTGATCCAGATATAGCTGTAATAGTACATACCCAGCACCGCTTTCAGCCGCACACGTGAATAGGGCTGCAGCACACCCGCGGCAGCACCGCGCTCAATGGTTTCTTTCCACAGCGATTCGTATTTTCGATGCAGATTCAGAACTTTCAGGCGGCGTTCGCTGCTCAGACTCTGTATCTCGCGAAAGCATACCGTCAGTTCAGGAAGATTGGCGGCAATGGTCTCAAGCAGATCCCGTCCGAGCCTTTGCAGACAATCCTGGGGCGACGGCTCTTCCTTCATTACCTGTTTTGCCTTCTGTACAAGCTCAGTCATATATCGCGTACAGATGTCATCGAGCACATCATCTTTACTTCGAAAATGATGGTAGAAGGCGCCGCGACTCAGGTTCAGGTTTTCGCACAGCGCCTGCATTCCCACTGCATGAAATCCCTGAGTGGCAAAAAGCTGCGCTGCCGCTTTCAGGATTCGTTGTCGCGTATTTTGTTCAGAAACTTCCAGACGGTGGGAGTCGGGTGCATTCATCGGAGGGTGCGTGGGACGCAAATGCTGACGGAAGCGGCAATTTTAACACCATCGGGGGCTTGAAAAAAAACGTTAATACCATTAAGATGGTCAAAAACCGATCGGTCGGTCGGTTTTTTGGCGGATCGATCAGATGGTTTATCTGTGCATGAATTGATCATAATAACGATGAGGGAGACAACAATGAACGACCTAGAGACAGCGACACGAGAAACCGCAGCAGCATCATTGAACCCACAGAAAAGCCTGGATCCCAGATCAAGTCGACGCAATTTTCTGTTGCGTAGCGGTGCCGCAGTGACTGCTGCGGTTGTCGTGAATAAAGAGAGTTTCGCTCAAACAGCAACGCCTGAGGAGGCAATTGAATCGCCGCCTGGTGTTGCTAAATGGACGCGTACCCTGGGCAGCCCAACAGCCAGTCCTTATGGCAAGCCCTCGTCCTTCGAGAAAGAGGCGATTCGCCGCTTGTATCCCGGACTGAAAGAGCCCATGTCTGCGTACAGTACATCGCCCTTGCAAGAACTGGATGGGGCAATTACACCAAATGGTTTGTTTTACGAGCGACATCATGCGGGTGTACCGCAGATAGATCCGGCGGAGCATCGTCTCATGCTGCACGGTCTGGTCGAACGCCCCTTGGTCTTCACCATGGATGAACTGCGACAGTTCCCCTGTGTATCGCCCATTCACTTTCTGGAGTGCTCGGGTAATCCGTCCTTTGTGCCTCCGTATGGCAAGACGGCGGCCGAAGTGGCCGGTCTGGTCAGCTGTGCACAGTGGACTGGCGTGCCACTCAAAACCCTTCTGGAACATGTTGGTCTCAAAAAAGAGGCGAAGTGGATTGTTGCAGAAGGCGCCGATGGTGCAGCAATGACGCGAAGTATTCCCATAGAGAAATGTCTTGATGATGTATTAATTGCCTATAGCCAGAATGGTGAGCGTCTCAGGCCGGAGCAGGGTTACCCGATCAGGCTGTTCGTACCGGGCTTCGAAGGCAATATGAGCATCAAGTGGCTGCGCCGTCTGCATGTGACCGATGAGCCAGGGTACACCAGAGAAGAAACCGGCAAGTATACCGACCTGATGGCTGACGGCCGTGCGCGCAAATTTTCATTTGTGATGGAGTGCAAGTCCATTATTACTCAGCCCTCCGGAACCCAGAAACTGACACGCAAGGGGACGCATGAGATTCGCGGTATTGCCTGGAGCGGACACGGGAAGATCACAGCTGTGGATATTTCAACTGACGGTGGCAATACCTGGCAACCCGCCACGCTGCAGGCACCTGTCATGAGCAAGGCGCTCACAGCATTCCGCTTTCTATTTGACTGGAACGGCGAGGAACAGATTATTATGAGTCGTGCGGTCGATGAAACCGGATATGTACAACCTACGCTGGAGCAGCTCATCGAGGTGCGAGGAAAAGTTTCCTTCTATCACAATAACGCAATTCAGCCGTGGAAAATCGCTGCTACCGGAGAGGTCACCAATGGACGCGTTTAAATTGCTTCTCACAGGTGCATCGCTGGCGCTGATGTCATCTGTCGCCCTGGCTAACACAGCGCATGATTTCAAGGGACTGGGGGCGCCGGCCACCCATGAACAGATCGCCGGCTGGAATATCGATGTCTTTCCGGATGGAACGGGGCTGCCTCCCGGAGAAGGGACAGTGGCCATGGGAGAGAAGTTGTACAAAACCCAGTGTATCGGCTGCCATGGTGTCAATCTGGAAGGTGGATTTGGCCCCAAGCTGGTGGGAGGACAGGGCAGTCTTGCAACGGATACGCCCGTCAAAACGATTGGCAGTTATTGGCCGTATGCGACGACTGTGTTTGATTATGTAAGGCGAGCCATGCCGTTCCAAAGTCCGCAGTCACTGAGCAATGATGAGGTGTATGGAGTCACTGCTTATATGCTGAGCAAAAATGGCATTCTGCCCGCTGATGCAAAGCTTGACGCCAAATCACTGGCTGCTGTCAGGATGCCTAATCGGGACAATTTCTATGTAGACAATCGACCGGATACGAAGAATGTCAGATGCATGACCGATTGTCTGAAAAAGTCCGGTGCCAATCCTTGATTGTTTTATTGCGGTTGTGTTGAGGAGGGCGCTGCGGAAATTCCGCGTTATTGTGGACCCTCTATGACACATTGAGCAGCACAACCGCATAGGTGCATGAACGGTCGGTTTCGTTTCTGAAAATGCAATCCATGGGTGGACCAAGTTCAAGACAGTCGCCTTCCTTCATTTCATGACGAACCTGGCCTTCAACGAATACCAGTTCACCATCCAGAACCCAGATCAGCTGACGCAAAAAGGCATAGGCTGACGCAGGCATGGAAACGTCTTTGTGTGCCGGCAGCGTAATATGCACCACATCTAACGGAAAATCTGAACTCGGCGAGACGTGGCGTCGTATGTATCCTGTTGTCGGATCAGTCCAGACAGGCTGCTCGGATTTTCTCAGAAGGCGCCCTTGACTGATCTCTGCGCGCGCCATCAGCGTTGACATGCTAAGGCCAAACGCACCCGACAACTTCCCCAGAAGATTTGCCGTGGGGCTGCTATCGCCTCGCTCTACCTTATGAATCATTGCACGAGAAACGGAAGCCCGTGTTGCCAGTTCCGATAGCGACCAGCCGCGGCTCTCTCTTTCAGTGCGGATACGAGCGCCTATTCTTTTGTCCAGATCTTGATTTGTCATCGTGCCACTATAGTGGACATCCGCGATTTCGGCAATGGGCAACCGATGGAAGCGTTGCCCGGAATGATCAGATCACATTCAAGCTCGCTGATTCAGCAATTTGACGAAATCGCTGGAGGATATGACAGGCGCGAAGAAATTGTTGATACGCTCCATTGCAGCCCGCTCCTGTTCCGGCTTCTGGCATCCGCAGGCATCTCCAATGACAATAGGAAGATAACCGAAGTCGCGAGCCAGTCTGGCGTTGCCTTCTATGCACCAGTCCAGATGGATGCCAGTAAGAACGATCACCTGGACTCTCTTGCGCGCCAGCTCGAGTGGCATGTCCGTTCCAATGAAAGCCGTCTGCAGCGCGCGCTCATTGAACTCATTGTCTCCAGGACGAACCAGGGCACGCAGTTCTTCAACCAGTTCGTTGTCCCACGCCTGCTTGTCGCGACTCCAGTTCAATCCCTTAGTCCAATTGGCGAACTGGACACGATCGAAATCGTTTTTCGGGTAATTTTCCCGGAAGACTTCATAACCGATCCAGTTAAAGGACACAAAGTTTCTGGCTTTACGCGCTGCCTGAACAACCTTGACTGTTGCCTCCAGACTGCCGCGCTGACGGTGGTTTTCCCCAGACTGAACACCGCCGGCGTCATAGCATGAACGATTCTGGCTCACAGAGCAGTAGGCTGCAGGTCTGGACAATATCTCCGCCAGATCCAGTTCCTTCCACTGGGGGGCCAATTCCGGGATAGCATGAATCCCGCCTTTCTCTCTGTTATCTTCCGGACCAGCGGCCTGAGCTCGCGCACCAATTAGGGTAGCAGCTATCCCTGCCGCGCTGGCCAGTGCACCACGTCGGGTCATCATCATACGTTCCATTTCAATTTTTCCTTTTTGCTTGGTTTATCAGCCCCGGTGTTGTTTACCGGGTACGGAATCCATAGCAAAACGTATGCCATTATAGTCTTATGATGTACTAATATAGTAGACTATCAGCATTGAACTTTTGCGCCTCACCTGGCCTTTCCAGTGGAAGTGCCGCTCGGCAAACCTTGATGGCGCCTATATCGCAAGTGACTGACATTGAGTATGATGGGCAGCCAGGTTCACTATATTATGATGAATGGAGTTTTTATGACTGCCGCCGTGCAAGACGATGTGCGCCTGATCGACTGCAATGAAGCCGACCATGCTATGGCTATTCTGGAAATACTCAACGAGTCGATCGTCAATTCAACGTCGCTTTATGACTATGTGCCGCGGCCGACAACGGCGATGGAGGGCTGGTTTGCCACCAAACGAGCCAATGGATTTCCTGTGATCGGCGCCGTATCCGGCTCCGAACCGGGCAAATTGTTGGGGTTTGCGAGCTGGGGTACATTTCGTGCATTTCCGGCCTACAAATACACGGTAGAGCATAGTGTCTATGTACACCCGGATCATCGGGGAAAAGGCCTCGCCACCATTTTGATGCAGGAACTGATCCGGCGGGCCAGCGAAGCTCAATTGCACGTATTGGTCGGATGCATTGATGCTGCCAATGCAGGCAGTATCAGATTGCACGAAAAACTGGGATTCGTGCATTCAGGCACGTTTCCTCAGGTCGGGTTCAAATTCGGCCGCTGGCTGGACGCGGCGTTCTATCAACTTAATCTGGAAACGCCTTTGCAGCCGGTTGATGGCTGACTTCTGACGGTGAACTCATGACCTTCAAAATAGATCTGATATATCTGGCTGAGGTCAGTGGGTTGTTTTAACTAATAGACTTGCGTGTTCGCAGGCTCGTAGATGCAATCGCAGGTTAATAAGCAACAGCCAATATTCAGGAATCTGCCTTTGCACTATCCGTTTGCGTCTTTATTATTGTGCTCATCAATTCTCTGACACATCCTGGTAGAGCCTCGAATTCTCGTACCAGAATGCTGCGCTCACGCAAGGCCCAGGGCTCGTCCAGTGGAATCGTAACGAACTTCATCGTCGCGCGATAGCGTTGTGCTGCGGATTCGGGAATGACTCCGATGCCCACACCTGATTCAATCATTCGGCAAATGGCTTCATAGCTGGAAACCTGGATTCGCATAGGAAAGTTGCGCCCAAGCCGCTCTACCTGGGCTGTCATCAGATCAAATAACGTACTGCCTTCACGAAAACTGATGTGGGGGTAATCCAGCGTTTCGGCCAGTGTGATCCCTTTTTTGCGAGCCAGTACGTGATCTTTTGATACTGCCAATAGCATACGGTCTGTGCTGTAGTGGATGACTTCCAGGCCTTCTGCCTCTACCGGACCCGCAATCAGTCCGAGATCGGCGGTTCCATCCAGCACGCCCCGAACAATGTCACGTGACAGCCGTTCCTGCAGATCACCAGTGATTGGCGGATGTTCAGACAGGAACTGTGCAAGCTGCTCGGGCAGCGATTCGG
>JBEBTQ010000037.1:0-14457 GCA_040393685.1 Advenella kashmirensis
GAACTTAGGGTAATTGCGTAGACCCTATGCCATACATTTGTGCGCAGATGTATCCGGCTGGTGCGATCGTCTGACAGCAGCCTGACAAAATCAGAGATAAGAGGTATGACCAGTGTTCGAACAGGATTCACGTGAACCCTGGCTCGAATCTCATGGGCAGTCGGGCGCAATGCGATTTCTGTAAGTGCTTCAGTGGCTGGTCATGCGTTGCATTCAGCGGCGGAATTTCAGTGATCTGACCTCTGATGTGGGCGGGAAGCGGGATAAGCGGCGGGATCGGCTGCAAGGGAGGGGTAGCGGAAATTGCGGGTGTCAGACAGAGATGCAACAGAGCAGAAAGGACGGCAGACAGGACGGAAGGACAGGACAGTAAAAGGCCCGCAGGAAGAAGGGTCGAAAGAAAAGCGCGGGCCTCACGCGGGAAGCAACCGGGCAGCCAGTTAGGTTCTGTACGCAGACGAAAAAAAGCGCGTTGTATTTGATACAACGCGCGCTTTGAAGGTTTATTCCTGAATGTTGTTCAGAGGGATTTATTGCTTGCGCCGATTGGCCGGCAGCAGGGCAAGCAATTCGCCCACAATGCCCTTGCGGAAGGCCATCACGCAGATGATGAAAATCAGACCCATCACAATGGTGACCGATTCACCCAGTGTCTGGAACCACTGCACACCCGTGGCATTGAACAGCATACGGCCGATTTCGCCAATCTTGTTTTCAATGAACACCACAATCAACGCACCGATGACAGGGCCTGTGAAGGTGCCTACGCCGCCGATAAGGGTCATCAGTACCACCGTACCGGACATCTGCCACATCGCATCAGACAGCGTCGCAGACACGAATACCAGCGTTTTGGTGGCCCCTGCCAGTCCGGCCAGTCCGGCAGAGAGCACAAAGGCCAGCAGCTTGAATTTTTCAACATCGTAGCCCAGGGACACGGCGCGGGGCTCGTTCTCCTTGATGGCCCGCAGCACATGCCCAAATGGGGATTTGACGGTGCGCCAGCAGATGTAATAGCCGATCACAAAGATCACCACCACCAGATAATACAGATTGATGTCGCGGCTCAAATCCAGAATGCCGAACAGCTTGCCGCGAGGCACGCCCTGCAATCCGTCTTCGCCACCGGTGAACGGTGCCTGCAGGAAGTAGAAGAACACCATTTGCGCCATGGCAAGTGTAATCATGGTGAAATAAATGCCGCTGCGACGAATTGCCAGCCATCCCACAATCAGTCCCAGAACGGCAGCAACCAGAACACCAAAAAGAATGCCCAGTTCAGGCGTCAGACCCCACATTTTGATGGCATGGCCGGCTGCATAGGCAGCGCCGCCGAAAAACGCGGCGTGGCCGAAAGAGAGCAGACCCACATAACCCAGCAGCAGATTGAAGGCGCAGGCAAACAGGGCATAACACAGGATTTTCATGACGAAAATCGGATAGACGCCCAGTGCAGGCAGCAGGGCCAGTGCCAGTGCAAAAACCAGCAGTGCAAGCAGTTGGCGATTCATTTTACTTTCCCGAAAAGTCCGGCAGGACGCAATAACAAGACAATGGCCATGATGATGAAGACAACAGTGCTGGACGCTTCAGGCCAGAACACTTTTGTCAGGCCTTCGATCACGCCCAGTCCCAGCCCGGTCACGATGGAGCCCATAATGGAACCCATACCGCCGATCACAACCACAGCAAAAACCACAATAATCAGATTTGAACCCATGAGCGGGGAGACCTGCAGTACCGGCGCGGCCAGCACGCCCGCAAAACCCGCAAGGGCAACACCAAAGCCGTAGGTCAGCGTCACCATGAGCGGCACGTTGATACCGAAGGCCTCAACCAGTTTGGAGTTCTCGGTACCGGCGCGCAACAGGGCGCCAAGCCGCGTGCGTTCAATCACATACCAGGTCACCAGGCAGGCAATAATGGAAGCGAGCACGACCCAGCCACGATAGATGGGCAGAATCATAAAGCCCAGATTGACCGCGCCGCGCAGGGATTCCGGCGTTGGATAAGGCTGGCCGGAAACGCCGTAAAGACTGCGGAAAATGCCTTCGATCAGCAGGGTCAGACCAAAGGTCAGCAGCAGACCGTAAAGATGATCGAGTTTGTACAGATGGCGCAGCAGCAGGCGTTCAATAATAATGCCCAGCAGGCCGACAACAATGGGGGCCACAATCAGCATCACCCAGTAGTTCAGCCCAAGAAACTGCAGGCCCATCCACGCAACGAATGCCCCCAGCATATACAATGCGCCGTGCGCAAAGTTGATGACATTGAGCAGGCCGAAAATGACCGCGAGCCCAAGCGAGAGCACTGCATAGAAAGAGCCGTTGACCAGACCCAGAAGGATCTGGCCCAGAAAGGCGGCCAGAGGTATGCCAAAAATGGTAATCATATTTCGGACTGCATCAAATTAAATTACATTCGAGAATACGGCAGGAACCCGGCTGGGCTGCCTGCCGTTACAACACGGGCAGAATCATAGTTTGCAGGTTGATTCGCTTTCTTTGCCGTAGGCCACTTCACCCGGTACTTTTTCCACGACCTTGTAGTAATCCCATGGTCCTTTGGATTCTTCAGGTTTTTTCACCTGCATCAGATACATATCGTGCACCACCAGGCCGTCCTTGCGAGTCACAGCGTCCTTCATGAAGAAATTGCTGATCTTGTTGGACTTGAACCATTTCACGATCTCGTCGCCATTGTCGGTCTTGGTGGCAGCCACGGCTTTCAGATAACTGTCAACGGCAGCATAGTCACCCGCCTGCAGGAATGAAGGCTTGCGTTTGACTTTGTCTTCAAACTTCTTCGCCCATGCGCGTGATTCGTCATCCTGATCCCAGTACCATGCGGCTGTCAGGTAAAGGCCCTGTGTGGTTTCCAGACCCAGTGAATGAACGTCATTGATGAATACCAGCAGACCCGCAGGTTTGATGGCGGGGAACAGGCCAAATTCACTGCCTGCCTTCATCGAATTGATGAAGTCACCGCCGGCATTTGCCAGACCCATAATCTGCGCGCCAGAAGACTGAGCCTGCAGCATGTAGGATGAGAAGTCAGTTGTGCCCAGTGGGACTTTCACTGAACCCACCACTTCCCCTTTACTGGCTTTCACAACGGTTGTTGTGTCCGCTTCCAGAGAATGACCAAAAGCATAGTCGGCAGTCAGGAAGAACCATTTGCTGCCACCCTGTTTCACCACGGCGCCACCGGTTACATTGGCCAGTGCCTTGGTGTTATAGGCATAGTGAATGGTGTAAGGAGTGCAGTTGGCATTGGTCAGTGCTGTTGAGCCGGGACCGATGGCAATGTACGGCACTTTCTTGGCCGCGGCAACGCCTGCAGACGCAAGCGCCGTGGCAGAGTTGGTACCGCCAATGATCACGTCAACCTTGTCCTGGTCAATCCACTGGCGTACGCGGGCAGAGGCCACGTCAGCCTTGTTCTGGTGATCGGCACTCAAAATTTCAATTTTCTTGCCATCAACGTTACCGCCATGGTCTTCAATCGCCATCTTGATGGCTTCAACGCCGCCCTTGCCGTCGATGTCGGAATACACGCCGGACATGTCGGTAATAAAGCCGATACGGATAACGTCATCGGAAATGCCTGCGGCCATCGCATGGGTGCCCAGTGATGCCAGAGCCAGCGCACAAAGTGTTTTTGTGAGTCTCATCGTTACTCTCCAATAGATAAAGGAATAATTGTTGTTGAATGATCCGTCAAACGCCTAAAAGCTCGTTCAACGTCTCCTGTTTGGCAGCCAGCTGTCCAGCAGGAAAATTTTCCACGATTTCGCCATGTTCCATGACATAGAAATGATCGGCCAGGGGCGCAGCGAAATGGAAATTCTGTTCTACCATAATGACCGTCAGGCCCTTTTGCTTGAGCGTTCGGATCATCTTTGCCAGTGCCTGCACAATCACAGGCGCCAGTCCTTCGGATATTTCATCAAGCAGAAGAATGTCTGCGCCCGTACGCAGAATGCGCGCAACCGCCAGCATCTGCTGCTCTCCGCCTGACAGGCGTGTGCCAGGGGAGTTGCGGCGTTCCTTGAGGTTGGGGAACATGGAATAGATTTCGTCCAGCGACATGACGTTTGCGGCCGCCTGGCGATTCTTCAGCGGCGGTGGTAACAGCAGATTCTCTTCGCAGCTCAGACTGGCGAAAATGCCGCGTTCTTCCGGACAATAGCCAATGCCCAGATGCGCAATCTTGTGGGTGCGCAAACCAATGGCTTCAGTGCCGTTGATTTTGATGGATCCCTTGCGAGCGCCGGTCAGTCCAAGCATTGCGCGCATGGTTGTTGTGCGACCCGCGCCATTGCGGCCCAGCAGCGTCACCACGCTGCCTTTGGGAATGGTCATGTTAACGCCATGCAGAATATGCGATTCGCCATACCAGGCGTGCAGATCTTTTATTTCAAGTGCATTGGTGCTCATGCATGTGCTCCCTGCAGGACACCTTCGGCCGTACCCATGTAAGCCTGCATCACGTCAGGGTTGGTCGAAACGGTTTTGTAATCGCCCTCGGCCAGCACGTTTCCGCGCGCCAGCACGGTGATGCGGTCGGCGATGGACGAAATCACATTCATGTTATGTTCCACCATGAGGATGGTGCGACCCGCGCTCACTTTCTTGATCAGTTGCGTTACGCGATCCACGTCCTCGTGGCCCATGCCCTGTGTGGGTTCGTCCAGCAGCATCAGTTCAGGCTCCATCGCAAGTGTGGTTGCGATTTCCAGCGCACGCTTGCGGCCGTAAGGCAGACTTGAGGTAATCTGATCCTGGAAATCCAGCAGATCCACTTCGGCCAGCAGTTCACGGGCTCGATCGTTCAGGCGATTCAGCGACGTATCGCTTTTCCAGAAATGAAAGGACGTGCCTTCTTCGCGCTGCAGACCAATACGCACATTCTCCAGTACCGTCATATCCGGAAAGACTGCGGAAATCTGAAAGGAGCGAATGATGCCCTTGCGCGCAATTTGCGCAGGCTTTTCAGATGTGATGTTTTGACCGTTAAAGAAAATCTCGCCAGAGGTCGGAGTAATGAATTTGGTCAGCAGATTGAAACACGTTGTCTTGCCCGCGCCGTTAGGTCCGATCAGTGCATGAATGGAACCTCTTTGCACTTGCAGATCAACCGCGTTGACCGCTACAAACCCAAGAAACTCCTTGGTGAGCTTTTTTGTCTCTAGTATTAGATCTGTCATATTCTTGTCTTTTGAAACCCGCAGGAAAGCGGGAGAATCTGCCCGCTACCGTATGTCAGCGGACAGTATGCGTACGATCAGATCAATTTGCTATTAGTGCTAACCATAGGTGACACAGTGCAGCAAACTTGTGGAAATAAAACGTAGCAGATTCATGTGAAATCAGCACTGATACGCACATTTTTCGCGCCATGTATGTCACGCAGACGACAATTTCGCAACTTCCGGATATTGCATCTGTCATGCCCGGGTAACTGCCTGATGAGGGCTGCCTGTGATGGTGTCTGTTATGCTTTCGTCGCTCTCAAAAAATAAGAAAAAGGCGTCATCACCGTTTCGTGACAACGCCGTAGTTTCTACTCAACGACCATACCGTCGCCCGCGCTCTGGTGCCGCAACGCCGCCGCCAGTCTTACTGCGGCAGTTTGAAGGCCATCACATAGTCACCCAGGCGAGTGCCTATCGAACCATGGCCACCGGCAACAATCACGACCATCTGTTCGTTCTTGCTGTTCAGATAAGTCATGGGCGTGGCCTGACCGCCTGCAGGCAGTCGCGCATTCCACAACACTTCGCCGGTAGTCAGATCGTAGGCGCGAATGTAGTCATCCACAGCCGCACCCATGAACACCACACCCGAACCGGTAATCATGGGTCCGCCAATGCCGGGCACGCCCATTTTAATTGGCAGGGGCAGAGGCGTCAGATCACGTATCGTGCCGTTTTTGTGCTGCCACGCAATCTTGCCGGAGCGCAGGTCGACACCGGCAACAAATCCCCATGGAGGCTGCTGGCAAGGCACGCCCAGCGGTGAAAGAAACGGATGCATATTCACGGCATAAGGTGCGCCCTCATTGCTGTTGACACCCTGTTCACCCACATTCAATTGTGCGTCCTTGGCCAGCTCTGCGCGGGGTACCATCTGCGATACAAATGCCAGTTGCAGCGGCATGCCGAACATGACCTGACGTTTGGGATCCACCGCAATACCGCCCCAGTTGAAGGCGCCGAAGTTGCCGGGGTACACAATCGTCCCTTGCAGGGAAGGCGGTGTGTACTGACCTTCGTAACGCAGGGATTTGAACTGAATGCGGCACCAGAGCTGATCGAACGGCGTGCCGCCCCACATGCGACGCTCGGACAGCGGCTCAGGCTTGAAGTTCAATGCAGACTCAGGCTGCGTGGGCGAGCTGTGTTCGCCTTCAATCGTGCCCTGCGGTGCGGTGACTTCCCTGACAGGAATCACGGCTTCACCGGTACGGCGATCCAGCACATAAATATCACCCTGTTTGGTCGGCACAACCAGCGAAGGCACCGGACCCTTGCTGGTATTGATGTCCACCAGGCTTGGCTGCGCGGGTGAATCCATATCCCACAAATCGTGATGAATAAACTGATGGACCCACTGAGCCTGACCGTTATTCAGGTTGAGTGCCACTACAGACGTTGCATATTTTTCCTCGGCCGCATTACGGTAACGACCGAGCTGATCAGGCGTGCGGTTGCCCATGGGAAAGTAAACCAGACCCAGCTTTTCATCCACGCTGGCGACCGACCAGCTGTTGGGAGAGCTCTTGCTGTATACCTGCTCGGGATTATTGGTATCGAACGGTGCCGTATCATCGGGATTGCCTGAATCCCAGTTCCACAGCAGCTTACCGGTATGCACATCGTAAGCGCGGATCACACCGGAGGGTGAATCAATCGCATAATTGTCGTTCACTGCACCCGCCACAATCACCTTGCCATCGGCCACTACCGGAGGCGAAGTGGAATAGTAATAGCCGTGCTGTTTGAACGGCATATTGTGTGTCAGGTCCAGTTGTCCATTGTCGGCAAAGTCCTTGCAGACTTCCCCGGTTTGTGGATCCAGGGCAATCAGTTTGGCGGTGGCCGTGGGCAGGAACAGACGTGTACTGCACATACCTGTTGGCGAAGATGCGCCTGACGTGTTGCTGGCGGCAACTGTGTCGTTACCGGTAGCTGTGTTCGTGTCGGTAGCTGCAGCGCCCGAATCAGCAGTGGCTGCTGTATCCGTGGCAGCCGCGCCCGCTGCATTCGTCTGCACTGAGCTGCCATCACCTGCCCAGTAAGACACACCGCGGCATGTCTGGTGCTGGCGCTGACCGTCTGCTACCACGTCGGCTTTGTATTCCCATTTCTTCTCGCCGGTATCGGCATCCAGCGCGATCGCCCAATTATGAGGCGTGCAAAGATAAAGCGTATTGCCAATCTTGATGGGCGTGGCCTGATAAGTAAATTCGTTGGTATCGCCTTCGCCTTTGACATCACCGGTCTCGTAAGTCCAGGCCAGTTTGAGCTTGCTCACGTTATCAGGGGTAATCTGATCCAGTGGCGAGTAGCGCTGTCCGTAACCGGTGCGCCCGTAGGCGTGCCAGTCGTTATCACCGGTGTGATTATTGTTGCCCATATCGGGCTCGGCATTGACAATGCCCTTAGGCAGCTCACCACTGATATCATGCGTGGGATTGGCAATACTGCCCAACGCACCCACGGCAATCAGTACCGTCATGACAGCCAGAATGGCCTTGGAATTGCTCGCCTCATTGGCTGCCATGCGTCGGTCCGATTGCAATCTGCTGCGCAGGGGACGTGCCACGCCGGGCAACAGCAGTATCAGACCAAGAATCAGGAAGAAACCCAGCCGGGATGCCAGCGGCCACCAGTCATAACCGGATTCGAAAAACGCCCAGACAGCCGTACCAATCAGAAAGGCGGCATACAGAACAAGGGCGGAGGGTCGCCGGCGAAACAGCAGCAGCGCGGTAATGATAAGGACAATTCCCGCCACGCAATAATAGATGCTGCCCCCAAGGCTGACCAGCCAGCCCCCGCCTGCGGCGAGGGCAATGCCCGAAAGTAGCGTGATTAAAGCCGCGATGACATTCATGATCTGCTCCGTTTTCAGACTGCAACCCCAAAGGACATCACGACATCAGGTCGACGGGTCGCTGTCCAGGGTATCTGTCCTTATACCAAAGCTGTCCCGGCAATATGTCAGATGTGATTTTTGCATTCTAGCACCGCCAGACCCCGAATAACCGGAATCACCAACGAAAAAGCCGGTGCGTCCTGAGACGGCACCGGCTGCTTCTGCCAGGTATTGCAGATTGTGTTCTGCAATACCGTTTCCGAAAGAAGGAATCAGATCTGGGTAATGAACTTGGTAACCAGATATCCATCAAAGGTTTCGACACCACCTTCGCTGCCAATACCACTATCCTTGACACCGCCAAATGGCGTTTCAGGAAGGGCCACACCAAAGTGATTGATGTTGACCATACCGGCTTCGATTTCATTCGAGGCTTTTGTAGCAGTCTGCAGATTCGTGGTGAACACGTAAGAAGACAGACCAAAAGGCAGGCTGTTGGCGCGCTTGATCACTTCATCGGTATCTGAGAAACGAACAACAGGTGCGATCGGGCCGAAAGGCTCTTCGGTCATCAGGCGTGAATCGTCAGAAATATTGGTCACAACGGTCGGTGGGAAGAAGTAGCCGTTACCACCCAGCGGATCGCCACCCAGTTCCACAGTTGCACCGCCCTTGCGCGCATCTTCAACAAAAGAGGAAATGGCGCCGACACGACGTTCGTGCGCCAGCGGACCCATTTCGGTATCCTTGGCAGTACCATCACCGACCTTGATCCCTTTCAGGGTCTCAATAAAGACGGAAAGGAACTGATCGTAGGCTTTTTCCTGAACGTAGAAGCGTGTTGGAGAAATACATACCTGACCGGCATTGCGGATTTTGAATTTAGCCAGCTGTTTGGCGGCTTTGGGGATGTCAGCATCGTCAAACACCAGCACGGGAGAGTGACCACCCAGTTCCATGGTGATGCGTTTCATGTGGGCACCAGCCAGTGCAGCCAGCTGTTTGCCGACGGGTACGGAACCGGTGAAAGACACTTTGCGAACGATGGGTGAACGGATCAGGTAATCAGACACTTTCGGTGGATCACCCCAAACGATATTCAGAATGCCTTTGGGCAGGCCGGCGTCGTGGAAAATGCGGGCAATGGCCATGACGGCGCTGGGCGCATCTTCCGGTCCTTTCAGAATGATGGTGCAACCGGCGCCAATGGCCGCTGAAATTTTGCGGATAGCCTGATTGAACGGGAAGTTCCAGGGTGTGAACGCGGCGCAGACGCCGATAGGCTCACGCACTACAAGCTGACGTACGGCTGGATTGCGCGGCGGGATCACACGACCATAAATGCGGCGGCATTCTTCTGCGTGCCAGTCGCAGTGATCGGCGCAGCTGACGATTTCGCCCACGGCTTCGGCCAGAGGCTTGCCCTGGTCGCGTGTCAGATTCAGACCGATATCCTGGGCGCGCTCGCGGGCCAGCTCGGCTGCCTTGCGCAGGATCGCGGAACGATCCATGGGATTGCTGTGTTTCCAGGTCTGGAATGCACGATCGGCGGCCTGCAGGGCGCGGTCCAGGTCGGCTTCACTGGCGTGCGGCAGTTGTGCGAGTACCTCGCCTGTTGCCGGGTTCACCACATCCTGTGTGACGCGTCCATCTCCTGACAAAAACTCACCATCAATGTAAAGACTGAGTGCTTCATACTGGCTCATTACTTATCCTTTCTGTGTCCGTGATATCTGTTAAAAATGTCCTGGCCCCGCCAGCGGGGATTCCCCGGCGGATGATTTTTATCAATTTTTTTGCCTATCCTGATAATAAACGGACTGGCGCAATTTTGCATGCGCAGCACGGATAAATGAAATATTTTTCATCTGCGAGCCACCACTGAGCTCAACTGCTGACCTTCTCCTGCAAGCGTCACCATTCACGTCAACGGCAGTCCGTCTACAGCGAGTACGACGACTGAGCACCATCGTGCGGGCACATTCACAGTTGCGATGCAGCATCATTTCGCCAGAATCCTCCGGATGCGGATCAGAACGCCGCTCTCAGTTGCGGTTACCCGCCGCAGGGTTCATAATCGCCCCATTTACATATCAGGACCCTCGCGGCGCCAGGACGCGCCACAATGCAATAATGAGAATCTTACTCGTCGAAGACGAACCCTCGCTGGCCCGATGGCTGGCCAAAAGCCTGGCGCGTTACGCCGGGTTCATTGTCGAGTGGGCCGACGACGGGCTGCTGGCCGTGCGACGCCTGGAACTGGAAGAGTATGATGCGGTCATTCTGGATCTGGGGCTGCCCGGCCTGGACGGCGCCGGCGTGCTGGCCCGCATGCGTGCACGCGACGATCGCACACCGGTACTCGTGCTGACAGCCAGAGATTCATTGAGCCAGCGCATTGATATGCTGCATCAGGGTGCCGATGATTTTCTGGCCAAGCCGTTTGAAGTGGGTGAACTGGAGGCGCGGCTGACTGCGCTGGTGCGGCGCAGCCGTGGCAAAAGTCGGCCGCGATTAATGCTGGGCAACCTGTCCCTGGACAATTCGCTTCAGCAGTTTTATCTGTCCGAGCAGCCGCTGGCCCTTTCTCCACGGGAAACTGCCGTATTGCGTGTGCTGATGCAGCGCAGTGGCGAGCCTGTGAGCAAGCAGTCGATTCTGGATCGTGTCGTGGCCGATGACAAAGAGGTCAACCTGGAAGCCATTGAAGTGATTGTGCATCGGCTTCGCAAAAAACTCACAGGCAGCGGGGCGCAGATCGTGACCGTGCGCGGAGTGGGATACAGCCTGGAAGCGCTGACGACAGCAATATCACAGGTGTCCTCAACTTCGCAGGATTCGCAAGCGTCATCAACATCACAGGCGTCTTCAACACCGCAGAATTTGCAGACGTCATCGGCATCACAGACGTCATCAACACCGCAGAATCCGCAGACGAACAAATCATGAGATTGTTTTCCCGCAGCATGAAATCCATTCTGCTCTGGCTGCTGGTGCCTGCGCTGCTGCTCACCATGCTCACGGTCCTGGCCCTGTCCAACAAGGACCTGCGCAGGCAGATCACAACTGCATATGACCGATCTCTGGTGGGGGCGCTCAACTCTCTCAATCACAATATTTCTACACAGAACGGCGGGTTGTCGCTGGACCAGCCCTACACGCTGCTCGAGTTCTACGAGCTCACCGCCAATGCAGCGGTGTACTTCAAAATTGCGGCAGAAGACGGCCTGTCCGTGATCGGCAATGCCGATCTGCCGATACCTGTGATGCCCATGGAGTCGGGAAAAATTTATTTCTTTGATACCGACTATCTGGGTGAACCGGTGCGTTCCGTGGTGATGGCGCGTGACGCCGATCCGCCACTATACGGTGATAAAAGTGTGCGAATCATCATACAGGTGGCCGAAGGCATCGGTGATCGCGAATCGTTCATCGATCGCATGCTGTGGCGCTCCGTGGGACGTGATCTGCTGATGATTGTCGTGGTCATGATCATTGTGATTTTTGGCATTATCTTTGCGGTCAGGCCCCTGGCGCGCCTCAGGCACGAAATGCGTTCGCGCTCCATCAACGACATGCGTCCGGTCAGTACAGACGGCCTGCCCAAGGAAGTCACGCCGCTGGTCAATGCCATCAATTCGCATATGCAGCGCTATACCCAGCAGGCAGACCGACAGCGACAGTTTCTGGATGACGCCTCGCATCAGCTCAAAACGCCGCTGGCAGTACTCAAAATGCAACTGGACTATGCCTTGCGCGAATCGGATCCGGAAGAAATCCGTGAAGTACTAAGGTCCATGAACGAAGGCGTGGATCGCGCCATTCGCATGACCAGTCAGATGCTCGCGCTGGCCCGGGTACGCGATTCGCTGGACAACGAAGTGTCGCAGAACGGCGTGCAGGTTGACCTGGCGACACTGGTTAATGAACTGATTGCAGATTTATGGCCGCTGATTCGCGAACGCGAGATCGACGTGGAAGTCGTGCGACCGGATGCGCCGTTATATGTGCAGGGGATAGCCTGGCTGTTGCAGGAGGCGCTGCGCAATGTGCTGGACAATGCGATTCGCTACAGTCCGTCTGGCGGTGCGGTACTGATCATGCTGCGGCAGACGTCATCGGGCGCCGCCGAAGTGGTGGTCGAAGACAACGGGCCTGGCATGTCTGATGAAGACAGGGAAAAAGCCGGCACGCGCTTCAGACGAGGCAAGGCGGGCAAGCATTTGCCCGGCGCCGGACTGGGCCTGGCCATTGTCAACACCATTATGCAAATGCATCAGGCAACGATGGAGCTGGGGTCGGGAGAAAAGCTCTCCGGGCTGCGCGTTCGACTAGTGTTTTCCCTTAGTTTGAAGGCTTAATGCGGTTTGCACGCCAATTTGAAAGCAAACCGAAAGGTTGCATCTGTAAGGTACGGGCAGTCAGGCTTTGGGCCTGTATTTTCCCTAATCCAATTATAAAGATGAGACTAATCATGAGTTCTTCTTTCCTGTCCCGGGTCATTGGCGCCTCTGTGGTTGCCGCCCAGCTCGTTATCGCGCAGACTGCTTTTGCCGATGAACCCCGTCGTCCAGAATGTATTGCACCGGCACAGCCCGGTGGTGGTTTTGACCTGACCTGCCGTCTGGCGCAGGAAGGTCTGAAGCAAAGCGGTGCGCTCAAGTCAGCCATGCGTATTGTGTACATGCCAGGCGGCATCGGTGCGGTAGCGTACAACAACGTGGTTGCCCAGAAACCTTCCGAAGGCGGCACAATCGTAGCCTTCTCTGGTGGTTCACTGCTGAATCTGGCACAGGGCAAATTTGGTAAATACAACGAAAACGATGTACGCTGGCTTGCCGCCGTCGGTACCGATTATGGTGTCGCCGTAGTACGCAAGGATTCTCCTTATCAGGACCTGAAATCGCTGATGGAAGCGTTCAAACAGGATCCAACAAAAATCGTACTGGGTGCGGGCGGTACCGTAGGCAGCCAGGACTGGATGAAAGCCGCGCTGACTGCCAAGGCAGCCGGTGTGGATTACAAGAAAATGCGCTTTGTCGCATTCGAAGGGGGCGGCGAAGCCGTAACGGCACTGCGTGGCGGTCATATTCAGGCATACATGGGTGATGCAGCCGAAGCCTTTACCATGCTGGAAGGCGGCGCGCCCATTAAGGTACTGGCTGTGTTCAACGACAAACGTCTGGACGGCAAATTCAAAGATGTGCCCACAGCCAAAGAGCAGGGCTTTGACATCCAGTGGCCTATCATTCGTGGCTACTACGTTGGCCCCAAAGTGTCTGATGCCGACTACAACTTCTGGCTCGATGCCTTCAAGAAAATGGGTACTGATCCCCAGTTCGCAAAACTGCGCGAACAACAGGGTCTGTTTCCTTTCGACAAGACTGGCGCCGAGCTCGATTCCTATGTCAAGGAACGCGTCGAAGAATACCGCAAGCTGGCTGATTCTTTCGGCCTGATGAAAAAATAACAGACCTTCCTGCCGTTGCCTGCCGTCTTGCGCGGGCAACGGATCAGCGCCGTGTCGCTGAAAATGTCTCTGTCTGGAACTACCATCATGAATGATCGCATATTGGGCGTCGTGGCCCTGGGCGTCGCTGTATTTCTGACCGTCTTCGGCTGGAATCTGCATGCCCCTGTTTCCTACGAACCTGTGGGCCCTCGCGCCTTTCCCTTGCTGATTGCACTTGTCATTGGCCTTTGCGGCCTGTGGCTGATCTACAAGAATGACTTTACTGCCGAGTCCAACCCACCCGGAGCCAATAGCAGGATTTTCCTGATGGTCCTGGTTGCCCTGGGTTACGCGTTCCTGTTTCAATGGCTGGGCTTCATCATTGCCACAACTGTCATGACCGTCCTGGTCGGACGACTGTTTGGCGGCTCCTGGCTCAAATGTCTGATTGGCGGCCTGGTCATGGGCGTGCTGTTTTTCTTCCTGTTTGACCGCGCGCTGGATGTCGTGCTGCCGACAGGTCTTCTGGAGGGCCTGCTATGAGCGGCTTGATCGATCACTTATCCATCGGCTTCGGCGTTGCGCTTACCTGGAGCAATCTGCTGATTGCGGCTGTGGGGGCGTTTCTGGGAACGCTGGTTGGCGTGCTGCCCGGTCTGGGACCCATCAACGGCGTCGCCATGCTGATTCCCCTGGCTTTTGCCATGAATTTTCCGCCCGAATCTGCGCTGATTCTGCTGGCGGCCGTGTATGTGGGCGCTGAATATGGCGGACGCATCACATCAATTCTGTTGAACGTGCCGGGTGAAGCCAGCGCCATTATGACCACGCTTGACGGTTATCCATTGGCACGCCAGGGACTGGCAAACGTTGCACTGTCGCTGTCTGCCTGGTCTGCCT
>JBEBTQ010000038.1:0-14454 GCA_040393685.1 Advenella kashmirensis
CCTTGCGCACGTGGATCAGCGAAGAACTGGCTGCATCGAAACGCGCTCTCGCGCAACATGGGGCAGGTGATGCACAGGCGGTAAAGACGATTCCGACACCTGCTACGTAAGAATAATCAAAAGGCAATAACGAGGCAATCCCCAGGCAATTACAAGTGAATTATTGCCGGCTTCGGTGAAAGCTGACAAAAAGCTGTTGCACTCACGCCGCATTGCTGGAAATAGTAATGAGAATGGTTTACATTAAGGTGCAATTGGGTTAGAGTGTTCCGGATATTATTTTTCATCCATTGCGACGCGTATGCGTCAGCGGCCATAGGCTGTGAGGCCTGCGCCGATACGAAAACCTTATGAAATCTGCACATTCTGTCCGTTCCGGTATTCTGGCCGGCGTGACTTCTCTTCTGGTCCTTCTGCCCGCCGCAGCGTGGGCGCATAATCCGGTTGCTTCCTGTAAAGCTCTCGGCGAAGACAAAATCCTGTGCAAAGGCGGATTTTCCGATGGATCTGCAGCACCCGGCGTCACGCTGGATGTCATTTCCTACGATGAGAAGGTGATTCTGCCTGGCAAGCTTACGCAGGACTCCACACTGGAATTCAAAAAGCCTGACCAGGAGTTCTATATTCTGTTTGATGCCGGTCCTGGCCACGTTGTAGAAATCGATCAGAGCGAGATTACCCAATGACCGTGCAGGCCATCAGGCCTGCCGGCGCGGGACATGAAACCCGGATTGTGCTGGCAGTTTGTGCTGCCATTGTCGTGCTGGCGGCACTTTTTATTATGTTGCGTACCACGGCAGACACACATTCCACTATCGGCACTAATCAGGTGGATGCACGAAGAGGGCTGACAGCGGCAGAACAGGGGATTTATGCCGATTTGCTGGTGGCCGCTGACGACATCCAGTTTTCAGAAGCACCGCCTGCCGTCAGCGATCTGGCCGATCAGATGATTGCACCGTTCGCTACAGACTCGGCAACCGCCCGGCGCGGGAACCACGTCTGGCAACTGCTGCAGGAGAACGCAGCCATCGGATACGCTGGTATTACTCGTGATACGCAGATTGCCGGCTCCCTGTTATTGCGTTTGTCATGGCCCGCCGAAACTGCGACTGCTGAGCACGACCACGAGCCGGTACAGGTCTGGTTCTATTCTTCAGCGGATGGCAAGACCGCCGCTGCACCTGCCAGCCTGGAACCATCAGCGCTGGAGCAGGGAGGCTGGAAGAAGATTGTTTCCCAGTACGACGCGGGTGCAACCCGTCATTAATCCTGGTGCTGCGGCACTCAACGTTTTTTCTGCGAATTTTCACCAATGGTTTCAGTGCAGTCTTATTTTGCCGGTCGCATCCGAACCGCCACGTTATTTATCAGCGCTCTCATTCTTCTGAGCGCATCAACGCTTGTCAGTGCAAAAACACTGCGCATTGGTGTCACGCTGCATCCTTACTACAGCTACGTGACCAATATCGTGGGCGACAAGGCCGAAGTGGTGCCGCTCATTCCTGCTGGTTTCAATCCCCATGCCTACGAGCCACGTGCTGAAGATATCAAGCGCATCAATGACCTGGATGTGATCGTCGTTAACGGTATTGGTCATGACGATTTTGCCGATCGTATGATTCAGTCCAGTGACAATCCCAAGGTGCCGTTGATCGAAGCCAATGCCAACGTGCCGCTGCTGGCGGCGACGGGTTCGGCCGCGCGGGCAGGCAGCGGCGATTCGTCCGGCAAGATTGTGAACCCACACACCTTCCTTTCCGTCACGGGTTCCATCTCACAGGTCAATACGATTACCCGCGAACTGGCAAAACTGGATCCGGAGAACGCGGACACCTATCGCAAGAATGCACGCGACTACACCAAAAAACTGCGTACGCTGCGGGCGCAGGCATTGCAACGCCTCGCGAACGCACCAGCCGGTTCCATGCGTGTGGCCACCATTCATGGCGCCTATGACTATCTGCTGCGTGAATTTGGCCTGGAGGTCACTGCTGTGGTGGAACCTGCCCATGGAATTGATCCCAGTCCGGCACAATTGAAAGGCACCATCGATCAGCTCAAGAATCTTGACGTCAATATTATTTTCTCCGAGATGGATTTTCCATCGACCTATGTCGATACGATTCGCCGTGAGACGGGTGTCACGCTTTATCCGCTGACCCATATTTCCTATGGCGAGTACACCCGTGAGAAGCTTGAAAACGAGACAGCCAAAAATCTGGATACCGTGGTGCGTGCCATTCTGGAGTCCGGTGCATGACTGGCCCGTCCATCCATCTGCAGTCAGTTAACCTGACACTCGGACAGACCGCCATTCTGCAGGATATCAATCTTGATGTACCTGCCGGCAGCACGCATGCCCTCATCGGCCCCAATGGCGCCGGTAAAAGTTCACTGGTTAAAACGCTGATGGGGCAGACGCCACATCAGGGGTCAATCACATTGAACTGGCCTGGCGAGCCCGGCGTTGTCGGTTATGTTCCGCAGGCACTGGAATTTGATCGCACCTTACCCATGACAGTCGATGATTTTATGGGGGTCATGACGCAGCGGAGACCCACGTTTTTTGGCCTGTCGTCACGTCAGACTCGTGCCATTGATGAGGCGCTGTCACTTGTAGGTATGCTGGGCAAACGCAAGCGGCGCATGGGTGCCCTGTCTGGCGGAGAGCGTCAGCGCATTATGCTGGCACAGGCTCTGATTCCCGCGCCCGCACTGCTGGTGCTGGACGAGCCGATGGCCGCGCTGGACGAAGCCGGTGTGGCGGTCTTTGAAGATTTGCTGAAACGATGGGCAGGCCAGGGTGTGACCTTGTTGTGGGTGGAGCATGATCTGGACGCTGTCAGACGCCTCGCAGATCGTGTGACCGGCCTGAATCGTCGCATCATATTTGATGGCGAACCCAGGTCGCAGCTGAACGCCTCCCAGTTACTGACACTGTTTTCTGCGCATCCACGCAACCTGACACCCGATGAACCGGCCGCAATCCCGGCTGAGGGGGCTGCAGCAGTTGACTCGTCCAAATCGGTTGAAGCCGCAAGGGTGGCCGCATGATTTTCGATTCCATCCGCATTCTGGCACAGGAGTGGGCAGAGGCGGGCATGCTACCGCAGATGTTCACCTATGGATTCGTGGTGAATGCATTCATGGCCGGTCTGATTATTGGCCCGCTGCTGGGCGGACTCGGTACGCTGGTAGTGGTCAAGCGATTTGCTTTCTTTTCTGAAGCGGTGGGCCACGCGGCCATGACGGGCGTTGCCATTGGCATTCTGGTTGGGGAACCCTACACCGGTCCTTACGGCAGCCTTTTCGGTTTCTGCCTGCTTTTCGGGATTCTGCTTAACTATTTGCGCAACCGTACCGGGCTGGCGGCCGATACCCTGATTGGTGTTTTCCTTTCCATCTCGCTTGCACTGGGTGGAAGCCTGCTATTGCTGCTGGCCGGAAAAATCAATATCCATATTCTGGAAAACGTGCTTTTTGGCTCGGTGCTGACCGTGACTTCTCAGGACCTGCTGGTTCTGGTCGTTATCGGCCTGCTTACCGCTGCGCTGGCACTGTATCACTATAACCATCTGATTCTGTCCAGCTTTAATGCGCAGCTGGCCGCGGTACGTCAGGTGCGTACCACACTCATGGATTATCTGTTTGTGGTGCTGGTGACGCTGGTGACTGTTGCGGCAGTCAAAGTGATTGGTGCCATTCTGGTGGGGGCGCTGCTGGTCATTCCTGCAGCCACCGCCCGAATTCTGGCGCACTCCATGCGCAGCTTTTTCTGGCTGTCTATTCTCATTGCAGTGGTCAGCTCCGTAGCGGGTATCCTGCTGCCCATCCAGTTTGCTTTGCCGGTCCCTTCGGGAGCGGCAATTATTCTGGTGGCAGGCAGTGTGTTTATCCTGTCTGCACTGGCCAGAGCGTTTGTCCCTGCATTAAAAGGAACCACGGCATGAAGCCGCAAGCATTGTTTATTGGTCATCTTCTGTCTTCGTCACGTCCAGCGCTGACTGCGTTGTGTCTGAGCGCGCTGCTGTTCAATCCTTCCTATAGCCAGGAGTCCAGCGCTGTACGTTCATCCTCCGCCACTTCTGCTACGGCTGCCGCGACTGGTCAATCCGCTGCGCCCGCCAACGCAGGCCAGGCCGCTGCGCCTGCAACACAGGCTTCAGAGGCCGCTGCACCTGCCCGTTCAGGCCGTTCAGCCGAAGGTCGCAGGAAATCTTCCAGAGCAGAAGCAAAGCAGGGAAGCACGCGGGTTGTTGCGGCTCATCCAGTGGTCTACGGACTGCTTGAAACTCTGACGCAGGGGAGCGATATTGCGGCCGTGCGTGCCACGCCGGCGAAACTGCCACCCTCTCGCCACTATTCCTATTTGTCCGGTCGCGGCGCCAAAGCCTTTGACCGCGCCATTGCCAATGCCGATGCGGTGGTAGACCTGCGTTCCATCTGGTCTGACGATCCCTTATACCCGCTGGGGCGTCAGCATAACATTCGTGTTATTGAGATTGATGCCGCTAACCCCATCGATCACCGTTTGCCGGGCATCGCTGCGACAGCCGGCGCCGGTTCCATTGAAGCCTATCCTTGGCTGAACCCGGTGAACATGGGCAGAATGGCTGACATTATTGCATCTGACATACAGCGCCTGCAGCCCGAGAGTAGCGAGGTGGTGGAGAAGAATCTGGCAGCATTACGCCAGCGTCTGGTCAATGTCAACGCCCACGCCGAATCGGGCCTGCTGGAAGCGGACAGTCTGTCGGTCATCGTGCTTTCTCCCCGACTGGAGACGCTGGCCAATGCGTTCAATCTGGATATCGTGCCAGTAAAGTTGGAAAAGGATCCGGACGCAGCGGCCATTGAACAGTTGAAAAAAGCCATCGCTGACAACGACGTCAAGGTTGTGCTGTTGCATGAGAAAGCACCCGATAACGTAGACAGTGCGATTACTGAAGCGGGTGCCAAAGCCCTTGTGGTGGAAACAGACGGTGACGATCCGCTAGCCATGCTTGAAGCGGCGGGTAAAACCGTTGTGGGTGCACTCACAGGTCAGAATTCCTAAGGACGCTGTATATGCCAATGATGAATATGACATATGAATTGCTGATTGCAATTGAGGACAGATAAGCGATGGCCAAGAAAAAATCCAAAGCCAAACTCTGGTTTCTGATCCATAGCTGGCTGGCATTGCCCATTTGGGGCTTTATCTTTTTTGTATGTCTGACCGGCAGCATCGCGACCGTCAGTCAGGAAATTGAATGGCTGGCCAGTCCCATGGTGCGCGCCAATCCGCCAGCAGGCAATCCGCCGATGCTGACGTACGATCAGGTACTGGAGCGCGTCGAAAAGGCGCATCCAGGATCGGTGGTCAACTCGATTACCCGACCAGTGAAGTCGCAGTTCGCTTTGTCAGTCAGGACAACCTACTCAGACGGCAAATCCGGAAAACTGTATGTCAATCCCTATACCGGTGCCATACAAGGGCAGGTATCGGGCTTCGATTTCCGGCAGTTTGTGCGAGCCCTGCATGGCTGGTTGTTGGTGCCATTTACCAACGGCTTTGCCTGGGGATGGTATGCGGTGTCGTTCCTGGGTATTCCCATGCTGATTTCTCTGGTTACAGGCCTGGTCGTCTATAAGCGGTTCTGGCGCGGTTATCTGCACCCACGTCTGCGGATTGGCCAGGGCTCCCGGATTTTCTGGGGTGACTTTCACCGCCTTGCGGGCATCTGGTCCGTACCGTTTATTGCCATCATCGCTGTCACTGCTATCTGGTTCATGATTGAAGCCATCCTGTTTGACAACAGTGTTTCAATCTCCACCGCACCGCCGCCGGCGATGGTGCAGCGGGCCGATGTACCCAACCGTGCTGGAGGCGCAAAAAGTGCGCTGATTTCCCCTGACCAGGCCGTGGAAAAAGCAAAAGGGCGCTTTCCCAATATGCAGGCCGAGTCCATTTTCCTGCCATCCAACGCATACAGCCCGTATACCGTCAGAGGTCGCAGCAGCTATCCTCTGATTCTTGAGAGTGCTTCGGTCAATCCCTATACGGGCAATGTGGATGCGTCCCGGACGGTCTCAGACTATTCCGGGCTTGAGCTGGTCACAGAATCCATGCGGCCGCTGCATACGGGCGATTTTGCCGGTCTGTGGCTCAAACTGGTCTATTTCTTTTTTGGTCTTTTGCTGACCATGATGGTTCTGTCAGGCATGCTGATCTGGACCAAACGCACGGCCAAGGAAACGGCGGGCATGATACGCGAGCATCGTGAGTCGAAACAGGCTCGGCGCGCCGAAAAAGGTTCTACCGTCCCGGCTCGCGCCCGCGCAGCGGCTCGCACTGCAGTCAGTGCACGCCTGGTGAAAACAGAAGAGGGTCATTCATGAATACGCAAACCTCACCCGCCCATACCGGTTTCGCCGGGGGATTCAAAGTCTGGTGGCATCGCTGGCGTTTTCACCTGAGTGTTCTGGCCATTCTGATTCCTCTGTGTTTTGTGCCTCGTTACCTGAAAGATCAGGCGCTGTTCTCGGGCGATCTGGGTCTGGGTGTCCACGATCTGGGGACCAGGAAAGTCGGTCCCTGGGAAGTGCATCTGGCGGAGTTCGATGCCTTGCCGCCGCGGCGCGATGGCACCGCCGGTTTCGTGAAGACCTTTTCGGTTTCCTTATGTGAAGCCTGCAGGGATTCCGTGCGGGCTGTCTATATGCGAATTGGAAAACCACGGAGCCTGCGCACTGCCGGTGCCATTGGATTTGGCAGCGTCTACAACCAGCAGATCGGCGTGCTGATTCCGCGCGACACACCGAAGGATGCCCAGCTTTGGCTAACGGCGGAAGGGTGGGATGGATCTTCGCACTCGACATCCTTTCCGCTAGCAGACGCCTCGCCAGCCACGATGGCGTGGCTGGGCCATCGCTGATCTGCATTTCATCGAATGACGGACACTCGCACCTTACCCAAGGACTGGCTGCTTTACTATCATGAGCTGATCAGGACCTGGTCTCGCAGGGCAGATTCCCGGCATGACGCCGAGGATGCAGCCCACGATGTACTTGCGCAGGCGCTTGAAGGCAAAATGCCTGATAACGTGAAAAGTCCTGGCAGCTTTTTGCATCGCTGTGTTCGTAACCGACTCACGGATATGCATCGCCGGACAAAAATCCTGGACACCGTGCCGTTACAGGATCTGCAGAAGGACGCCTATCTATCTCATGACAATCCCGATGCCGAGTTCGTCAATACACAACTGGCCGACAGCCTTGCAGAGGCGCTGGAGGAACTGCCTTTGAAGTGTCGTCAGGTATTCATCTGGCAGAAGATAGAAGGTTATTCGCAGGAAGAAATCGCGGGGCGGCTGGACATCTCTGTCAATATGGTGCAAAAATACATGATCCGGGCATTACGCCATTTGCGTGATCGCCTGAAACCCTTTTCTGGCTTATGACGTCAGGGTTTTACGGTTGCCATACGTCTTATCTTCTGAAGAGACGAACGTGCATGTAGCCACCAGAACCGATTTCACGCCAGCAACGCATGACTAAAACCGATACGATACCGCCTGTAGACCCGCGCGAGGCTGCTGCCTGGTGGTTCGCCCTTGCCTGTGCGGGAAAGCTCACCGACGAACAGCAACAAGAACTGAATGCATGGCGCGCGGCCGATCCTGTCAATGATCAGGAATATCGGGCCATGGAGCAGGTCTGGGACCTGGCTGATGCGATTCCGAAAAAACGCCTGCGTGCGTTGGTCAGCGAACCAGATCATAAGCAGATGCACTTCTTTCAATCCCGCCGCAGCTTTGTGCTGGGTTCGGCAGCGGTCTGTACGGTTCTGGCTTGCGGGGCAGGGGCGCTGTGGTATTCCAGTCTGACAGCCGGTAAACGACTGGAGCTGCAAACTGCCAACGGCGAGCATAGAACCGAAACGCTGCCCGATGGCAGTATCGTTCATTTGAATACCGATACCTTTCTGACGTACTACATCACTGCTGGCAAGCGCATCGTCGAACTCAGCCGCGGTGATGCCATGTTCGAAGTCAGCCACGATCGTCAGCACCCGTTCTATGTGAAGACGCAGGTAGGGAGTGTCAAGGTATTGGGAACACGTTTCAATGTGCGAATCGAAAAGCCGCTGGACGTTTTGGTCGCGGTGGAGTCGGGCATTGTGTCGGTGCGCGCTGCAGGTACCCCCACCGCGAGATCGGTAAGGCTGAAATCCGATATGGCAACGCGTATTACAGCGTCCGGTGTTGACAGGCCAAGGCATGCTGACGTGGCGCAGATTACCGCGTGGCGTCAGGGCAAAGTGGTATTTCGAAATCAGCCGCTGTCCACTGTGGTTGGGGAAATGAACCGATACCTGCCTCTGCGGCTCAGCATTGCGGATTCCCGTCTGGAACAGATGCCGGTGGCGGGGGTATTCAATGTGAAAGATGCGAATGCCTTTCTTGACGCGCTTCCGCAAAGCCTGCCACTCAGAGTTGTGCGTACAGACGATCAGCATGTCCGCCTGTTCAGACGCTGAGTCTGCGATCCTTGTCTGATCGGTGGTTTATTTCAAATGTTATTTTCCATTAAATCGATTCATCACAATTGAGTGCCTCATTCATTTGTCATTTACCTTGCAAATGACTAAAAAAGGATGAGCGTTGATCGATGAGTAGATAATATTCGCAAATTAATTGCTTTTTTCGGTCAGGCTTTTCACTATCCCATTCGTCTTACCTTAAATAACCGCTGCTTATTGCGGGTCGATATCTGCGACCCTGCAAAGAAAATCGTCAGCGTCATGTGTATTCCAACCATTCAGGGTAATTCGTCGTGGTTCAATCGCAATTGTCATTTTTCTTCAGGCTGCGTCCTTCGCGGTCTGCCCGCCTTTGCGCGCATTCAACGATATATCGTGCTGTTGCCGGTGCGCTTGTATGCAGCACTGTGGCGTATGCGCAGTCCAGCGCCATACCCATAGCCATTGGGCCGCAATCGCTGAACAGTGCCTTGCTGCAGCTTGGACAAAAGACGGATTTGCAGTTCATCTATCCCGCCAGTCTGTTGCAGGGGATCTCTACTGCAGGAGTGAGCGGCAACCTGACGCCGGAACAGGCGCTTTCCGGCCTGCTCTCGGGAAGTCCGATTGCGTATACGCGACAGGGCAATACCATTACGCTGCGGCGCACCTCACCGGCGCGGACTGATGCTGCCGCAACGCCTGCGTCCGATGTGACCCAGCTGGGCGCTATCCAGGCGGTCGCGCAGGCTGATCCCGCCATCACCGAGGGTTCGGGTTCCTACACCAGTCAGGTAACTGGCTCTTCCACACGTCTGGCGCTTTCACCCAGGGAAACGCCGCAGTCAATTACCGTCATGACGCGCCAGCGGATGGACGATCAGGGCATTACGCAACTGCCTGATCTTGTGCAACAGACGCCAGGTCTGTCTTTGGATTCGGCGGGCAATAGCGGATCGGACAGCAGCACCATCTACTCCCGCGGCTTTGAAATAGACAGTTATCTGATCGACGGAGTGGGTCAGGTGAACAGCAACTACGACCGGATTTTTCAGTCCAACGACATGGCACTTTATGATCGCGTGGAAATCGTGCGTGGTGCTACCGGCCTGATGACGGGCATTGGTTCACCAGGCGGCGCGCTCAATATGATCCGCAAGCGTCCTACAGATCAGTTCCAGGCACAGGCAAAACTCGAAGCCGGCTCATGGAACCATTATCGGTCCGAAGTGGATATATCCACGCCGTTCAACGAAGAGGGTACGGTGCGCGGTCGCCTGGTGGGCGTAGTGCAGAACAATAAATCCTATATTGAACGGCTGCGCGAGAAGAAGCGGATTCTTTATGCAACGGTAGAGGCCGATCTGACACCCTCCACGCTGGCACGCATGGGTTTCTCTTATCAGGAGCACGATGCCACAGGTCACGCCCGTTCCGGTCGTCCGGGGTTCTATGCTGATGGTGAAAGAACGCGCTGGGACCGTTCCGACAGTTCCGCGGCAGACTGGGCCTATTCAAAACGACGCAATCAGTCGTTTTTTGCTTCACTGGAACATCGCTTTTCCAACGACTGGCTGATCAAGGGGACTTACTCCTATTCGTCCAGTCACTACGACGAAGTCCTGGGATACGCGGCCGGTGGCTTTCCTGACCGGGTAACGGGCGTGGGCGTCAATCTATGGGCCGGGCGCTGGGCCGGCACACCCAAACAAAACAGTCTGGATGTCTATACCACCGGACCCTATAGCTTATTTGGCAGAAAACATGATCTGGTTGTGGGCGCCACACTGACTCATACAGAAGAGAACACGCCAACTTACGGCCTGTGGTGGTTCGATGACTGGGACAACAGCATCCCGAACATATACGACTGGGATGGAAGTACACCTGGTGCACCGCCGAATCCGGCCAATGGAAGAATGCATATCCGTGAAAAATCGGCCAGTGCCTACATGACAACCCGCCTTCGCCCCACCGATGATCTGTCAGTGATTCTGGGCGCAAGGGTAACGTCATGGAAAAATGACAAACGAAATTACGATCTATCAGGTGAGCAAACCGATTCCGTACTGCAATCGGAAAACAAGCTCACGCCTTATGCGGGAATCGTCTATGACGTGAGCAAAGCCTGGTCTGTCTATGCCGGCTACACATCAATCTTCCTGCCGCAAACCAAAATGGATACCGGCGGTAATTATCTGAAGCCGCTAGTGGGCAACAGTTACGAACTGGGCGTCAAGGGCAGCCTGCTGGATGATCGATTGAATGTCAGCGCAGCGGCGTTCTATCTGAAACAGGATAATCTTGGTGTGGCCTTGCCGGGCGAATTTGCGCCGGATGGTAGCGCCGCTTACGGAGCGGTGTCAGGTGCACGCACGCGGGGATTTGAACTTGAGGCATCCGGAGAAATTTTACCCCGCTTGCAACTGTCTGCCGGCTTTACTCGCAGCGTAAGCAAGGACAAGGATGGCGGCGTGCTGACTACCGAAGTCGCCCAGAATGTCTTCAAACTCTTTACGACCTATCATATGCCACAGATCGGCAATGGACTCACAGTGGGTGGTGGCGTTCGCGTACAGAGCAAAATCTATCAGGACGACCTGGGGCCCAATGGCGAGCGCTTCACGCAAAAGGGTTATGCCGTGGTTGATCTCATGGCACGCTACGCGATCAACAACAACGTGTCTGCCTATGTCAATCTGTATAACCTGGCGGATAAAAAATATTACAGTGGAACGGGCACGGCCTATTACGGGACGCCGCGCTCGGTCAAGGCCGGACTGGATATCCGGTACTGAGATTGGCTTGCCGCGGCGACTAACGGATTTTCTGAATGGTCCGGTGGTCTGCGGCTTTGCTGATGACGGTCATATTTGAAGCAAAAGGGTGGTATGAAAGGGTCGACAAACAGGACGCGCAAGGGGATTGGCGTCGGGATCGTCGGATTGCTTGTTGTGTTGCTACTGGTCGTAGCCGGCTATGCGTGGAGTCAACGGGATCGCATCGAGTATGAGACTGCGACTGCACAACATAAAAATGTTGAATCAACCGTTGCCGCTACCGGGGTACTGCAACCGCGCCGCTACGTTGACGTAGGTGCCCAGGTTTCAGGACAGATTACGCGTATCTACGTGGAGCCTGGGGATGCGGTCAGAAGAGGCCAGCGGCTGGTGGACATTGACCCCAGCGTCCAACAGGCAGAAGTGGATGCGGGAAGGGCATCGCTGGCCGGACTGCATGCACAGCTGGCTGAAGAGCAGGCGCAACTGAACCTGGCAGAAAAGAAATTGCGTCGGCAGCGTGTGCTTGTGCAGACCGGCTCGACCTCCCACGAGAATGTCGATGTGGCTCAGGCTGATGTACTCGCCACCCGGGCGCGTATCGAACGCCTGCGAGCACAGGTGGAACAAACCCAGGCAACACTCAAGGCGGACGAGGCCCGACTCGGCTATACGCGAATCTATGCCACCATGGATGGTACGGTGGTCACGCTGGACGCCCGGGAAGGCCAGACGCTGACTTCCACGTATCAGACTCCCAATGTCATGCGGGTTGCTGATTTGTCTGGCATGACTGTTTGGGCGGAAGTATCCGAGGCAGATATCGGGTTGATTAGCGTGGGCATGCCTGTGACCTTTTCGACACTGGGTGGTCAGCATGATCATGAGCCCAGACGGTGGCACAGTACGGTGCGGCAGATATTGCCGGCCCCGCCCAATAGCGGCGAGCAGGTAGCAGACAATGGCAAGCCGGCAGCCGCGACCAAGGCCGTGATGTACACGGTCTTGTTTGATGTGGCAAATGACGATGGTGCGCTCATGCCGCAGATGACAGCACAGGTGACGTTTGTTTCTGCACGGGCAAAATCGGCGCTTGTGATACCACTGGCGGCGATCAGTCCCGAACGCGACAGCGCCGGGAATTATTCCGTTCGTGTTCAGAACAGTGCCGGTAAACCGCAAGCGAGAACCGTCAAGCCGGGCATCCGCAGCCGGCACGAAGTTCAGATTCTGGATGGTCTGACTGCTGGCGATAAAGTGATCACCGGCCAGATCGAAAATAACAGTCTTCCGTGGTTCAAATGGTAGGGCCTGCCATTACACCGGATTCCGTACCTCTGATCGAACTGCGCGATCTGGGCAAATATTATGGTGGGAGTGGCGGGGCGCCCAAAGCGCAGATTCTGAAAAATATCAGCCTGTCTGTATATGCGGGAGAGTTTGTTGCGGTGGTCGGGCCTTCCGGATCCGGCAAATCCACACTCATGAATATTCTGGGATGTCTGGACAAACCCAGTTCCGGCAAGTATCTCTTTGAAGGCCGCGACGTATCCGATTTTGATGCCGACGCGCTTGCCGAGTTGCGGCGCGAAGCTTTCGGCTTTGTCTTTCAGGGCTATAACCTTCTGGCCGAGAACACGGCCACGGAAAACGTGCAGGTTCCCGCCGTTTACGCAGGCACGCCCGCCAGACTACGACGGGAACGGGCAGAGGCGTTACTGACGCGACTTGACCTGGGCCAACGCCTTCATCATCGACCGGGTCAGCTGTCCGGTGGCCAACAGCAGCGCGTCTCCATTGCCAGAGCACTAATGAACGGCGGACGAATTATCCTGGCCGACGAGCCCACCGGTGCACTTGACAGTCGCAGCAGCGCACAGGTCATGGCCCTGCTGAGAAACCTTGCCGCCGATGGCCACACAATTATCCTGATCACCCATGACAGCTCGGTCGCCAGCCAGGCAGACCGTATCGTGGAGATTCGTGACGGGCAGATTCAGCCTGCGGCCTCAAACGGAATTGAAAGCGGAACCGAAATTTTGGCTTTGCCTGGAGTGTCTTCGTTAGTGTCGACAGAGTCACAGGAAATAGTAGAAAGACCTGAACAGCCCGTACAGTCAGAATTATCTGAGGCTTCGGACACGGCAGAACCATCAGACGTGACAGAACCGCGCTTCGCTGAAACGTCCGAAGTGCGACAATCCAATGCCATCCTGGCTTCGCCGCTGCCTTCGGGGGATCGTCGGTCGCATCCGGATTCAGAAAAGGAACACCGCAAGGAAAAGACCCGCGCATTTCAGGCGGAATTGCATGAAGCTGTCAGAATCGCCTGGCGCGGAATGCGCATGAATGTGGTACGTACCGGCCTGACGCTGCTGGGCATTATTATTGGCGTTGCCTCTGTCATCGTGATGCTTGCCGTGGGCGAAGGGTCGCGCCAGACCGTGATGACCCAGATGGGTACCATGGGTTCCACCATCATGTATATGGGCAGCAGTTACCCGCCAGAGGGCGGGCCGTTGGGACAGATTTCCGAAGCCGATCTGGAAGCGCTGGCGATGCTACCAGAACTGAAAACGGTGATGCCGGTGATTGGTGATCCCATCATGGTCCGATATGGGAATGCGGCCAGACAGAATTACGTTTATGCCTCTGCTGCCGTCATGCCACAAGTACACCATTGGCCGGTGAAAGAAGGGCGCTATTTCACGGCCACTGAGGATAAGGAGCTTGCACCCGTTGTGGTGCTGGGTGACAAGGCCAGGAAATTCTTCTTTCCGGACAAGGCAAATCCACTCGGCGAGCAATTGCTGATAGACAAGGCGTCATTTGAGGTCATCGGCGTCATGGCGGAAAGAGGGGCGGATTCGGGTTTGCAGGATTATGACGATATGGTCTTCATACCCTACCTGGCGGGGAGGGCGCGGGTCTACCAGACGCAGACCCAACCGGACTATATTGTGCTGGAGGCAATCGCGCCCGAAGCGGTACTGCAGGCCGAGAAGAGTATCGAGACGGAATTGCTGGCCCGCCATGGTGGCAGAAAAGACTTTTCTATCGGGAATGCTGCCGCCCAGCTTCTGGCCGAGGCGCAGGCGCGCGACTCCATGACCCTGATGCTCGGTCTGATTGCCGCGGTCTCGCTGGTGGTCGGCGGTATTGGTGTCA
>JBEBTQ010000039.1:0-14424 GCA_040393685.1 Advenella kashmirensis
CGGTATCAAGGCGCCGGGCTTTCTGACGCAGCTTGGCCTGGAAACCAACAAAATCAATCAGATTGTTGCTGACAAAACGCTGCGTACCAGCGACCCGGCCATTTATGCAATGGGCGACTGTGCCCAGGTGGAGTGGGAAGACGGCCATTTTCTGCCGGCCAGGGCTCAGGTCGCACATCAGCAGGCAGATTACCTGGTCAGAGAACTGGGCGCGCGCATTGAAAACCGCCCCTCTTCTGGCAAACCCTTTGTCTTCAAGGACTATGGCTCACTGGTTTCTGTCGGACACAACAAAGGCGTGGGCAGTCTGATGGGGGTACTCACGGGCAAAAGCCTGTTTGTGGAAGGACTGCTGGCCCGATTGATGTATATGAGCCTGCATTTGATGCACCATATGACGATACTGGGAATACCAAGAACCGGCGCCGTTGCGCTGGGCCGGCTGCTTTTAAAGCGAAGCACGCCGCGGGTCAAGCTGCACTGACGTACGCCCGCTCAAGCATGGCGGGCGCTTCCGCATACGGAACGTTGCCAAACACTGCTGCATTGCCTTCAAACCGGCTGCTTACGAATGCATCGGCCACCCACGTCGGCGCATGCCGGTACAGCAGATTTGCCTGAACCAGCAGCACCAGCCGTTGAGTAATGCCACGGGCCTGCGCCTGCAAATGCCCGTCCTTTCCGTTAAGCCACTGCGTCAGTTCCTTCACACCTGCTGCCAGCAGGGGATGCGCCGAACTCTCCTGAGTCAACGAATCGAGCAGCAGTTCCGCCGCCTCCGGATGTCGTGACAGCGCACGCAGCACATCCAGACACATCACGTTGCCTGAGCCTTCCCAGATAGAGTTGACCGGCGCTTCACGAAGCAGTCTGGCCAGCGGCGCATCTTCAACATAGCCATTACCGCCCCACACTTCCAGACACTCGGCGATGGCCGCTATGCTTCTCTTGCATACCCAGAATTTTGCTGCCGGCGACATGATGCGCAGCAGGGCCGCCTCTCGCGGATCATCCTGATGCGCGACGGCATTGGCCAACGCCATGCCCAGCCACATGGCCGCTTCGCTCTCCAGCGCCAGATCAGCAAGCACTGACTGCATCAGCGGCTGATCAGCCAGTCTTTTTCCAAATACCATACGATGACGAACGTGATGAATGGCCAGAACCACTGCCTGACGCAGCAGGCCTGCACTGCCCAGCACACAATCAAGTCTGGTCTGATTGACCATGCGCAGGATCATAGGCAGACCGGCTCCCTGCTCGCCTACCCGCAATCCCCAGGCCCCCTCGAACTGCACTTCGGCACTGGCATTGGAACGGTTGCCCAGTTTGTCCTTGAGTCGCTGAATACGCACACCGTTTCGATTTCCATCCGGACGCCAGCGCGGCACATAAAAACAGCTGAGCTGTTCGTCCTCATTGGCCAGCACCAGATGCGCGTCGGACATAGGAGAAGAGAGAAACCATTTATGACCATGCAGCTCGTATGCCGCTTGTGATTCATACTGGCCGTTATTGATTGCAACTGTGGTATTGCTTCTAACGTCAGACCCACCCTGCCTCTCGGTCATTCCCATGCCAATCATCATGCTGCGCTTCTGCGCAAGAGGGGCATCTGAACCATCGTACCGCTTGCTGAAAATCAGCGGCGCCAGGTGCGAGAATAGAGGCTGATCATGCAGCGCTGCGACAGAGGCAAAAGTCATGGTGACCGGGCACAGACTGCCTGCTTCGATCTGCGCATGAAGATAAAAAAGTGCAGCGCGACGAACGTGTTTGCCGTCCTGCCAGGCAGAGGAATGTACCCCCTGTTCAAAAAGCATGCCCAGCAGTGCGTGCCAGGCAGGATCAAAGATGACGCGGTCCTGACGTTCACCGGTGCGAGTAAAGAGCGCCGGTTCCGGCCCATGCGTATTGGCTCGTTGCGCCAAATGCATGACGTCTTCCGTACCGAGACTGCTTCCGTAATTCCGGCAGTCCTGCGTTGCACTCTCGGCAGAAAAGACTTCCAGCGCTCGCTGCAGTGCCGGATCGCATTCAAAGACATTAATGTTTTTCAGGTCAGGGACCTGATTATCGGGCGTGATGAATCTGGTGCTTTCCATGGCAGCCTCCGCATTTATCCTTCCCTATTCTGAACACCTCCCCGGCCTGGCTTCTCAGCTTCGTATATACCCGGTCGGGGGCGTCCATGCCATTTCCTGCCAGTCATGGACGGTATCACAATTGAATTCTAAGCCATCTGCAGCAATTTGCACGCGAAAGCCTTGTATTCAGTCTCCCGTAGCAAGTCTTTCAATAATCGGACAGTCGGGTCTGTTATCACCATGACAGTGATCTGCCAGATAGGCCAGTTCATCCCGGATGGAACGCAGTTTGGCGATATCGTCGTCCAGCTCGTTGATATACTGCTGCGCCAGCTGCTGCACATCGGCACTATGGCGCGAGGTATCTTCCCAAAGTCCCATCAGAGTTCTGATTCGATCCAGCGAAAAACCCAGTTCGCGCGCACGACGAATGAACGACAGGATCTGCTGATCCTGGGAAGTGTATTTGCGATACCCCGCATCACTGCGACCTGCAGGCCGGATCAGGCCGATTTTCTCGTAATAGCGGATCATTTTGGCGCTTACGCCGCTGGCCGCCGATACTTGACCGATATTCATACAAACCTGCGCAATCGAAGTGCATTCATGACCACGAACACGCTGGACAGCGCCATGGCACCAGCGGCAAACATGGGGGAAAGTAGCGTGCCATTGACAGGAAACAGCACACCCGCAGCAACAGGAATTAGTGCCACGTTATAAATAAATGCCCAGAACAGGTTCTGTCTGATGTTGCGCATGGTCGCATGCGACAGCGCAATGGCTTTGGGTACCCGGGATAAATCACCGGACATCAGAACCACATCAGCCGAATCAATGGCAATATCGGTACCTGATCCAATGGCAATACCGACATCAGCAACGGCCAGGGCCGGTGCATCGTTGATGCCATCACCCACAAAAGCGACTGCACCCTCAGTTTTCTGCAGCTGCCGCACCGTCTCTGCCTTGGCATCCGGCATGACCGGCGCCACCACCTCATCGATCCCCAGTTCACGAGCAATCGCCTGCGCCGTACGATGATTGTCGCCACTGATCATGACCACTTTGAGACCCTGTTCGTGCATGGCTTTGATGGCTTCAGGTGTGGTATCACGAATGCTATCGCCCACTGTGATAATGGCGGCCAGCTTGTTATCGATAGCGACATAAAGCGGCGTTCTGCCTTGGTCAGCCAGACGCTCAGCCGTTTCAGCAAAAACGGAAGGATCCAGATTCTGTTGACGCATCAGGCTATCAGAGCCGACGAGTAGCGCTTTTCCATCGACCTGAGCACGCAGCCCAAGCCCCGTCAATGCCTCGAATGTCTCAACAGGCATCAGATTCAGATTCGCTTCTTGCGCCGCGGCCACAATGGCCCGGGCTATTGGATGCTCAGAGCGGGACTCAGCAGCAGCGACCAGCGCCAGGACCTGTTCCCGCTTATAGCCTTCGGTGACGGCCATCTCGCTTAATTCAGGCGTTCCCTTCGTCAGCGTTCCGGTCTTGTCGACTGCAATGACACGCACATTCATGAGCGTTTGCAGGGCTTCACCCTGCCGGAACAGAATACCCATCTGCGCAGCACGACCCGTCCCCACCATAATCGACGTCGGCGTTGCGAGCCCCATGGCGCAGGGGCACGCGATTATCAGTACGGCCACGGCATTGACCAGTGCCAGACCGATAGCCGGCTGCGGCCCCACTAGCATCCATATCACAAAGGTGATTACGGCAACAAGCATGACGGCGGGCACAAACCACATGGTGATGCGATCGACCAGCGTCTGTATTGGCAACTTGGCACCTTGCGCCTGCTCAACCATACTGATGATTTGCGACAGCACGGTATCCGCGCCAACGCCGGTTGCGCGCAGCGTGAAGATGCCATTCTGGTTCACTGTTCCTCCTACCACCGAGGCGCCGGCCGTTTTCTCCACGGGCATGGGTTCGCCACTGATCATCGACTCGTCGACAAAACTGTTGCCCACAATCACATCACCATCAACGGGAACACGTTCACCGGGGCGCAATTCAATCACATCCCCGATAATCACATTCTCGATAGGCACTTCGGTAACCGTACCATCACGCCGCACATTTGCAGTCGTGGCACGCAGGCCCGCAAGCCGGTTGATCGCTTCCGAGGTATTGCCCCGTGCCTGCGCCTCCAGATATCGGCCGAGCAATACCAGAGCCACAATCACAGCGGCGGCCTCGAAATATACATTCACAGTCCCGTCCGGCAACCACTGTGGCGCGAACGTTGCGACGACAGAAAACAGATAGGCAGCCGTCGTTCCCACGGCCACCAGGGAATTCATGTCAGGTGTCATACGCAGCAATGCAGGTATTCCCTTTGCAAAGAAGCGACGACCGGGTCCGGCCAGTACTGCCGTGGTAAGGACAAACTGCAGATACCAGCTGTTCTGTGTACCAATGGTTTCATCAATCCAGTGATGGAATGCGCCACTGACATGCGCACCCATTTCCAGCACAAATACCGGCAGGGCCAGTATCACCGCCAGAATCAGATCACGTTTGAGTCGGTTGCGTTCCACCGCACGATTCTGCGCCTGCTCATCGCGGCTTTGACGCGGATTGTCAATCACCTGCGCCTCATAGCCTGCACGTTCGACAGCCTGCGTCAGTAACGTCGTGTCCAGATTCTGCGGAATCCGAACCTGCGCTCGTTCCGTTGCAAGATTGACATTTGCCGCCTGCACACCTTCCACCCCAGCGAGTGCTTTTTCAACATGACGCACGCAAGAGGCGCAAGACATGCCTTCAACGGACAGCTCTATCAGCCGTCCTGCGTCTGCGGGTTCGGCCGGAATGGTGGTTGTGCTACTGCGTGAGGCGATAGAATGGTTCATGTCGAAACTTCCTGTGGAAAAGACTCCCCGCTCTCAATGGCTTACGAGCTGAGGGGCGCGTTTTAGCAGCCGGCATAAATAATGTCTTTCAACCGCCGCGCTTGCTCTTCTGCGCTCAAGTGCTTTCACAATAAAGCTTACCATGATGGGAAGGTCAAGGCGCATTTAATCGTATTTCGGGCGTACATATCGCCCGTGGCGCGCATCATTCGACAACCATTGCGGCAAGCCGCCGGCAGTATGCGATGGCGCAGCGCAGACAATATCGTTAAACTAAGCCACTTTCATTTTCCCTAAGCCAGTTTCATTTCGCTTGTGACTCTAGGCTTATCTCATTTCCCTTTTTTGCTTTTCCCTTTAACGAGACCACTGAAAACACCATGGACCTGCCCAATCACCAACTCACCATGACCGTCCTGATGACGCCTGATATGGCCAATTTTTCCGGCAATGTTCACGGCGGTACTATCCTCAAACTGCTGGACCAGGTGGCTTACGCCTGTGCGAGCCGTTACGCCGGCCGTTATGTGGTGACGCTTTCCGTGGATCAGGTCATGTTCCGTCAACCCATTCATGTGGGCGAACTCGTGACATTTCTGGCCTCGGTCAATTACACGGGCAATACGTCGATGGAAATCGGCATCAAGGTTGTGACCGAAAACATCCGCAGCAAGCAGATTCGTCATGCAAACAGCTGTTTTTTCACCATGGTGGCGGTGGATGACGAAGGAAATACGGTTACCGTACCACCGCTGACGCCCGCCAACGACCTGGAACAATGCCGGTACGAGGCCGCCAAAATGCGCCGGGCGCTGCGCAAAGATCTGGAAGCGCGATACGGCGCCATTCGCGACACAGCCGGCTCGTAACCGGATTCAATTACAAACAGAAACTACTCTGATAGAAAATATTCAGGATTTTCAATTATTTAGCTTGATTTATTAAGAAAATACTGCTACTATTGGCCCTAATAAGACGTCTCTCACAATTCACGATGCGAGACAAACCCCCAATAAAAACGGCGTACCAGGCGTATGCATTCCAGGGGAATATTTCAGACGTCATATTGCATGTGCCATTGGCCAGCATGAACATAATGTTCCCAGCCAATGCACCTCTTTAAAAATTAGTGCGCCCGTATTCCTAAACCCAAAATCATCTCGGGCGCCATCATTCTGCAATAAACATCAGCTACGCTATGCAAAGCTGAACCGGATATACCGGAGCAGAAATCCCAACAACTATAATTTCATAATAAAGGAAATGAACATGAAGTTACTGAAACGCTTTCGCCAGGAATTTGGCACTCAGAACAATAACAACAATCAGCAGCATCCTGCTGCGAATACACCAGCGAAACCCGTAGGTTTCAAACTGGGCATTGTGATGAATCAGCCGCAATTTCGTCTGCGCACAGAAAAATAACCTTCTTTAACACTATCTCTGGTTGGAACGTGTCCTGGATGACACATTTTATTGGTTAGCCGGAACGCCCATTAACGAGCACGCCCTCTCAATCGCTCACTATTGACGGGAAACCGGCCTGACATGAAGTCAGACTTTTCCAGGGAACATCAAACGCGAAGCCCGCTGCCGGCATGAATCCGGACAGCGGGCTTTTTATTGCGTGGGTTTGATACTGCGCGACCCTGATACGGCTTGAGCCTTATACAGCGTGGCCTTGATTTCCTTGCTGCTTAAGACTGCGCGGGTCTTACACTGCGTGGCTCATATCAAGCCATACGCAGTATTTACCAGATCAGGCGCCGTATTGATCAATTCACGCGCTTCGTTTATTTGACAGCATACAGATACAGTTCGACGCGACGATTCTGTGCGCGTCCGGCGGCTGTTGCATTGTCAGCAATCGGATCGTTAGGACCGCGGCCTTCGATGCTCATGCGGCTGCTGTTCACACCTTTGCCGTTCAGATAATTCACAACGCTCTGCGCACGATTAACTGACAGTTGCTGATTGAATGCCATCTGACCGGTGCTGTCTGTGTGACCGACAGATTTCAAACGCAATTGCTGGCTTTCGTTCATGGACTGGGCCAGGGCATCCAGTACAGGGAACAGGGCTGGTTTCAGATCATATTTTGCGGTGTCAAACGTTGCCCCTTCAGGAATATTCACCTTCAGGCTGCCATCAGGCATTTTGGTGGTGGAAATACCCAGCTCTTTGCCGCCCGCATCGTTGACGCGACCAACAATGCGATCCCAGTTGTATCCTACGATGGCTCCGCCGATCGCACCAATACCTGCGCCGATTCCTGCACTTTTTGAGGAATCACCGATCAGTGCACCCAGGCCAGCGCCGAGCGCCGCACCTACACCGGTACCTGCGGCCGTATTGCCGCCCTGCGTTGCGCAACCGGCAAGCAGCGCACCAGTGACCAGAATCGCCGCAACTCGAGTTTGACGAATAAACATGGACTTCTCCTTATTGGATTTGTTTATGTACTAGCAAGACGGGACATCACCGACGACATCCACGGTGCACATACAATAACCGAGACCCGGTCAAAGCGCAAGCCTCATGCGGGTTACAGGTTTTCAGATGAGGCGGGGCGACGCAGCAGCATGACCAGCTTGCAGTCAGCTTGCGTGGCCAGCCGGAAAGTGATCTGTTCGAACTCGCGATAGCCAAGTTCAGGATGATTGAATGCGCGCAAGCCTCCTTCCCGCTCCACTACGACCTGGCGCGTCCACCAATGGCGAAACACGGCACTGCCTGTCAGTAGTTCATCAATCAGACTGGTCGTATCGGCGTCGTCCAGATAAGCTCCAATATCGGCGCGGAATTCGGCAACAACACGATGGGCGCGGGTTTCCCAATCAACCACCAGAGACTGCGCGCGTTCGTCCAGGAAGATGAACCTCAGCAGATTCGGCTGGACCTGCGCCCCCATCCATCCTGCAAAGACCTCATCCAGCGCGGCATTGAACGCCAGCACATCCCAATGTCGGTCCAGAATATAAGCAGGGGCATTTATGCTGTCGACACAGGTCTGCAGCGATGCAGCGGGGGCGCTGCTGGCTGTTGTCGTGCCATGATCGGGATCACTGACATCCGCCAGTTCGAAAAGATAGGCGCGCTCGGCCCGGGTCATTTGCAGAACGGTAGCAAGCCTTGCCCAGACCGCAGGCGAGACAGAAACATTCCTGCCCTGCTCGATCCAGGTATACCAGGTCACGCTGATATCACAAAGCTGGGCAACCTCTTCGCGTCGCAAACCCGGCGTGCGCCGGCGCTGCCCGCCGGCAATCCCGGCCTGCTGTGGTGTGACGCGATCGCGCGCGCTGCGCACAAAATCGCCCAGCGCCTTTTTGCGAAATGCCCCATGTTTCTCAGCCATAACGCTCCAGCCTGCTGTTACCTTAGCGTGTATTGTTAACCCAGCACGCTCATCAGTGAACGCCGGACGTCTTCTTCCGACATACCGCTGCGTGCCACATAATCCTGCAACTGATCCTGGCCAATGGTACCCACATTGAAATAACTCGATTCCGGATGACTCAGATAGAAGCCAGACACACTGGACGCCGGATACATGGCCATGCCGTCAGTCAGTTGCATGCCAATATCTTCTGTCTGCAGGACTTCAAACATATCAATTTTTACCCGATGCTCCGGACACGCGGGATAGCCTGGCGCCGGACGGATTCCCTGATATTTTTCATCAATCAGGGCCTGGTTGTCCAGATCTTCGTCGTTCACATAACCCCACAGATCGCGGCGAACCCGGGCGTGCATGCATTCTGCAAAGCCCTCGGCCAGTCGATCTGCCAACGCCTTCAGCAGAATGGAAGAGTAATCATCCATCTCGGCTTCAAATTTTTTCTCGTATTTTTCAATACCGATGCCACCCGTGACAGCGAAGAGTCCGATGTAATCCTTGACGCCAGACTCGCGCGGCGCGATATAGTCGGCGAGGCACTTGTTGGCCACCCCTTCGCGCTTTGCACCCTGCTGTCGCAGATTACGCCAGGTAAACAAGACCTCTTCCCGTGATTCGTCTGTGTAGATTTCAATATCTTCATGATTGACGGTATTAGCCGGATAAAAGGCAATGACACCGCCGGCCGACAGCCAGCGCTGCTCCACCACTTTTTTGAGCATGACCTGCGCATCATCAAACAGCTTGCGCGCCTGTTCACCCACGACCTTGTCATCCAGAATTTTCGGATACTGACCGAACAGACTCCAGGTCTGAAAGAACGGCGTCCAGTCAATGAACGGTATGATTTCTGCCAGATCGAAATTTTTGAACTCCCGACGTCCGAGAAATTTCGGACGTGGTGGTGTGTAGTTGCTCCAGTCAATGGCCGGTGCCGCTTTGCGTGCTTCTTCCAGCGTAATGATAGGCGTTGCCTTGCGATTGGCATGACGCTCACGTACCAGTTCATATTCTTCACGCACCTGCGCCAGATACGTCTCCACCTGATCGGAAACCAGATTGGTCGCCACACCTACAGAGCGGCTGGCATCCGGAACATAAATAACAGGTCCATCATAATGCGGCGCAATCTTGACGGCAGTATGCACGCGACTGGTGGTTGCGCCTCCAATCAGCAGAGGAATATTTTTCTCGCGGAAATAAGGATCGCGCTGCATTTCCGATGCCACATAGGCCATCTCTTCCAGGCTTGGTGTAATCAGGCCGGACAATCCCACGATATCGGCTTTTTCTTCCTTGGCTTTGGCAAGAATCTGCGCGCACGGTACCATGACGCCCATATTCACCACTTCAAAATTATTACACTGCAGAACCACGGTCACGATATTTTTTCCAATATCGTGCACATCGCCCTTCACAGTTGCAATAACCACTTTGCCCTTGGCGCGCACATCTCCACCGGCCGCTTCAATCTGACGCTTTTCCTCTTCAATGAAAGGAATCAGATGCGCTACCGCATGCTTCATCACGCGCGCCGATTTTACAACCTGCGGCAGGAACATCTTGCCGGCGCCAAACAGATCACCCACGACGTTCATGCCATCCATCAGCGGACCTTCAATCACCTCAATGGGACGACCGCCGCGCGCAGCGATTTTCTGCCTGACTTCTTCCGTGTCTTCAACAATGTATTGTGTAATACCGTGAACCAGCGCATGAGACAGGCGTTTTTCCACTTCCTGTTCACGCCAGCTCAGATCTTCTTCTTTCTTCGTGCCGCTGCCTTTGACCGAATCGGCATATTCCACCAGCCTCTCGGTTGATGTGCGCTCATCGTCGGGATCGGTTTTACCCACCGGCTCCTGTCTGTCCAGAATCACATCTTCAACCAGGTCACGGGTTTTCGGATCCAGATCCGCGTATACACCTAGCATGCCGGCATTCACAATGCCCATGGTCATGCCTTCCTGAATCGCATAATACAGAAAGACGGTATGGATGGCCTCGCGCATGGCCTCGTTCCCGCGGAACGAAAAGCTCACATTAGAAACGCCGCCCGAAATGCGTGCGTGCGGCAGATTGTCATGAATCCAGCGCGTGCCTTCAATGAAGTCAACTGCATAGTGATTGTGTTCATCAATCCCCGTTGCGACCGCAAACACATTGGGATCGAAAATAATATCTTCCGGCGGAAAGTCCAGCTCATCCACCAGCAGATGATAAGCCTTGCCACAAATGTCCTTGCGACGCTGCAGGGTATCTGCCTGGCCCTCTTCGTCAAACGCCATGACCACGACAGCCGCACCGTACTTGCGGCACAGGCGTGCGTGTTCCAGAAAGGGTTCAACGCCTTCCTTCATGGAAATCGAATTGACGATGGGCTTGCCCTGAACACATTTGAGACCCTCTTCAATCACTTCCCACTTGGAACTGTCAATCATGATGGGAACGCGCGCGATATCAGGTTCAGATGCGATCAGATTCAGAAAGCGGCGCATATTCGCTTTCGAATCCAGCATGGCCTCATCCATGTTGATATCAATAATCTGCGCGCCGTTCTCAACCTGCTGGCGGGCAATGGCCAGCGCTTCATCGAATTTTTCTTCGCGAATCAGGCGCAGGAACATTTTGCTGCCTGTCACATTGGTACGTTCGCCCACATTCACGAACAATGACTCGTCATCAATATTGAGCGCTTCAAGCCCGGAAAGCCGTGTTTTGATAGGGACGTCAGGTACCACGCGTGCTGGCAGCTGCTGCACTTTCTCAACAATGGCGGCAATATGTTCCGGCGTCGTGCCGCAGCAGCCGCCCACCATATTGACGAAACCTGCCTGCGCAAATTCCTGCAGAAGAGATGACGTGTCGTCTGGCGTTTCATCGAAACCCGTATCGCTCATGGGGTTAGGCAGACCGGCGTTCGGATAGACGCAAAGCCAGGTATCACAGATCTTGGACAGTTCTGCAATATAAGGCCGCATCAGCGCGGCGCCCAGGGCACAGTTCAGACCAATGGTGACGGGACGCGCATGACGCACCGAATTCCAGAACGCTTCCACCGTCTGACCTGACAGAATACGGCCTGATGCATCGGTGACAGTGCCGGAAATCATGACCGGCAGCCTGATCTGGCGCTCCTCGAAAATGGTTTCAACGGCGAAGATGGCCGCCTTGGCATTGAGCGTATCAAAAATGGTTTCGATCAGAACAATATCAATTCCGCCATCCAGCAGTCCCTTGAGCTGCTCTTCGTATGCCGACTGTAATTGTTCAAATGTGATATTGCGTGCGCCCGGATCATTGACGTCCGGCGAAATGGATGCCGTTTTGGGCTGAGGTCCCAATGCGCCGGCGACAAACCGGGGCCGTTCCGGGGTACTCCAGGCATCACAAGCCTTGCGGGCGAGACGTGCCGACTCAAGATTCAGCTCGTATGCGATATCTGGAAGATCATAATCGCCCTGGGCGACCGAGGTGGCACCGAAGGTATTGGTTTCGATAACATCGGCCCCGGCCTTAAGATACTGTTCATGAATCTGGCTGATAATATCCGGCCGAACCAGTGAAAGCAGTTCGTTGTCGCCCTTGACGTCCTGATGATGTTCCGCAAACCGCTCGCCACGGAAATCGGACTCGGCCAGCTTATAGCGCTGGATCATGGTTCCCATGGCCCCGTCCAGCACAAGAATCCGGCCTTTTTGCAGTTCCTCTACAAAGCGGGCACCAGATGTGTAGGATTCGACGGGATAAGGCAAGGCAGGATATGGCACGTTCAGGCTCGATCTATTTATTTGAATTCAATACAAAATTGTAGCGGATTTGCAACCAGGACACCCGCAAACCCCTGACGCCAGCGGGCAATTGGGCGTTGACAGCGCTTTGACGCGGTCTGCGCGGAATCTGAAGCCCCAGCCCGAATCCAATAAGTGCTGCGTTCCGGCTCATATAAGGGCAGAAATAAGCTATCCAGAGCGAATCAGGCGTCCCGCGGCGCAATTACGGCTGTCATCACCTGTACCAATCTATTACAATTGCATTTTCAGGGTGCATTCACCATGCCTGGCATGGGGTGAATGGTAAACGGGAAACAGGAAAGTGATCACGTTAGTCACTGCAACCTGTGCTGCCCCCGCAACGGTAATCAGGCTCTAGCCTGCAGCCCGACATCGGCCCTGAAACTGCCGTCGGCTCCTTGAACCGGGCCACTTCCATTCGAACCTGATGTGCGGGGTCGCGCATCCTTTACCGGTATCACATATGAAGTTCTCTCTTTCGCCCATGGCGCTTGCCCTGGCGCTGCTGCCTTTTGCCGCTGTGGCACAAACCTCCACCACTGCCGTCGCTCCCGCTCTTGCCACTTCGCCTGAAACACAAGTCACGCGACTGGAGACCATTGTGGTTACCCCCGCGCGCGACAGTCAGTCGTTGTCCGATGTTTACGGTGACGTCAGCGTTATCACAAATGAAACGCTGCGCAATGCCAGTTCTGCCTCATTAACCGAACTGCTTGCCCGCCAGCCTCAGATTCAGACCTATCAGCAGGGAGGCCCACAGACCCTGTCGGGGATTTTTATGCGCGGAGCCAGTCCGCAGCAGACGCTGGTCATGGTAGATGGTCAGCGTATCAACGATCCGGCCACAGGCAGTACGTATCTGAGCGCGATCGATCCCACCACCGTTGAACGGGTGGAAATCTTGCGTGGCGCAGCCAGCAGTCTGTATGGTTCAGATGCCATGGGCGGCGTCATCAATATCATCACGCGCCCTGACGGCGCCGACAAGCCGCTCAGCGTTTTTGGAAATATTGGGGTCGGCACGCACAGCCTGTTCAAGAGCAGCCTGGGACTGTCAGGCGCCAGGGATGGCTGGGATTATCGGCTCGCGGGCAGTTACGCCAGCAGCGACGGCTTTAATGCCACACGTGAAAAACTGGGTGAATTTACCTACAATCCGGACCGCGACGGCTACGAGCAGGCATCACTCTCGGGCTCGCTGGGCTATACCTGGAAACCCGGAAACCGCCTGGGTGTCTCGTTTTATAATGGCTATACGAATGGCCAGTTTGATACCGGCGCCTATGACACCAACACATTTGGCATTATGCGTCAGCAGTCTGTTGCCGTCACAAGCAATAACCGTCTGACCGACTGGTGGGAAAGCGTACTGCAGGTCAGCGTCAATCGCAATCTCTATGATTCGCGCGCATCCTATGGCGATTCCGTCATCGGCAGCATTCAACGAACTTATTCCTGGCAGAACAACTTTGCCATCAACAAGCAAAATAGCCTGTCTCTATTGCTTGAACGCAAAGACGAAAGCATCTTCGGCACAACCACCTACGAAAAAGACAAACGTCATACCAACGCTGCCGGCCTGATCTACCGCGGCAATTTCGATCGTCATCACCTGCAGGCCAGTCTGCGCAACGACAATGTCTCCGGCTACCAGAGCAAAACCACCGGCAGCCTGAGTTATGACTTTGATATCACGTCCCAATGGTCTGTCGGCGTGGCGGGCAATACAGGCTATCGTGTTCCTACCTTTGCTGACCTGTATACCCCTTTGAGTTTCGGCTATAAGGGCAATCCGGACCTGAAACCGGAAACGTCCCGCAATATCGAGTTGCGAACCGCCTGGAAAACGGACGATACCACTCTGTCGGTCAACGCATGGCAAACGAAATATCGCGACCTGATCAACGGCTACGTTTGCGACGAGATGTTTAACTGTACGGCTGAGAATACCGACAGGGCCACCGTCCGCGGCATTTCGCTGAATGTTGAACATCAGTTTGGCAACACCCGAGTCTATGCCGGTGCTGACTTCATGAATCCCAAAGATGACGAAACCGGTAAGCAGTTGATCCGACGTGCGCGTCAGGTCCATAGATTGGGGGCTTCTCAGACATTGGGTCAGGCGACACTGGCTGCGGACTTCACGCATACCGGGCGGCGCTATGACGACAAGGACAACACCCGCGAAAGAAGACTTGGCAGTTACGGGCTGCTGAATCTGCGGGCCAGCTATGCGTTCAGCAAAAACCTGGAAGCCCAGGTCAGCT
>JBEBTQ010000040.1:0-14306 GCA_040393685.1 Advenella kashmirensis
CAATATTTCAATTGCGCTGGCGTGGCGAAAGTCAATACAGACGCTGCGCTTGTTGCGTGCATACACTTTCCAGAAGGATTCGACGCCGCCACTCTGAAAGCCACGCAAGGTGTCACCATTGCGTGGCTCTACCTTGATGACGTCTGCACCGAAATCGGCAAGCTGCAGAGTCAGCATATTGCCTGCCACGAGTCGGGACATATCCACGACCCTCAGGCCATGTAACGGACCCTTTGCTTCGGGATTCAAAGTCCGTTCCGGATATCCACTGCCTTTATTACCTTTGTGATTCATAGATATTTTCTGTAGTTGGCGAGAACAAGCGTTCCCGGCATTTTCATGCGATTTACAATACGACTCTTTTCATTCACCTTTACAAGTCAGCGTCCACCAAGGACCGGGAGACAAACATGGCAAAATCAAAGGAAGAACCTGGTGTCGCGTCCGTCAACCGCGCGCTATCAATACTTCTGGCCTTTGAAGACAGCGTTGACGGTATGACGCTGACTGACCTGATGAATGCTACCGGCCTGTACCACAGCACAATCCTGCGCATCTGCGAATCACTTGAGCACTTTGGATTTCTCAAGCGACTGGAAAATGGCCGCTACATGTTGGGTCCAAAGCCGTTTTACCTTGGCATGATGTACCAGGAGTCCTTTCGGCTCTGGGACTATGCCGCCCCCATCCTGCGTGACCTGGTACAACAAACTCATGAAACCGCTGCGATCTATATTCGCGAAAACAATGAACGCATCTGCCTGCATCGCCTTTCTCAACCACGTTCAGTCCTGATGCATGTTCGCGAAGGCGAGCGGGTCGAACTGCACAAAGGCGCTGCCGGTAAAATTCTGCTTGCCTTCGCCGGTGAAAAAGGCGCCGTTTTTGACCGGATACGTCATGACGGCTACACCATCTCCCTTTCAGAGCGCGAATCCGAGAGTGCTGCCATTGCCTGCCCGGTTTTCGGTGTGGGGCAAAAACTGATCTGCTCCATTTCACTTGGCATGCCCATGTTTCGCTTCAACCGCTCAGTATTTGACCGATTTCTGCCTCTGGTCATGCAGGCCTCTGAAAAACTGAGTCAGGATCTGGGCGGCAAGACCGAAATTTTCGCTCCCCCCTACGCTTCCCCCGACAACGTCAAGTTTCCAAACTAAGCCAGCACCAGGCGGCACAAGCCAATGACGCTCAATTGCCAATTGCAATATGGCGATCCTTTGCCACGTTCCGCCATTTTTGCAGCTCACCCGATACATAGGTTCTCGCCTGATCCACGTTCATGTCAGTCGGTTCGGTCGCTTCACGCGCAAACAGATCACGCATGGTTTGCTGACTGCTGACGTCACGAATTGCACTGTTGTAGGCTTTTACAATCTCAGGCGGCGTCCCGGCAGGTGCATATACTCCCCACCACACATCCACGGAATAATTAGGGAGTACGCTGGCCAGCGTTGGCAGATCGGGATAGAAACGCGAAGACTCCAGCGACGTTACCGCCAAGGGGCGAATCTGTTTTCCCTGCAAGGGACCGCTGATAGACGCCGGGGTCGTGATCATCGCTTCCAGACGGCCGCCAATCATGTCGGAGGCGGCATTCGTAATCCCCTTGTATGGCACGTGCACCATGTTCGAGCCGGCCATCACATTCAGCAATTCGGAACTCATCTGGCCGATAGAGCCGATACCTGCTGAACCATAATTGATACGTTGTTTGTCCGACTTCACTTTTGAAATAAAGTCCGACACATTGGCATAAGACGTATCCTTGCCAACCACCAGCAGCATGGCTCCCTTGGCCGCAATGGCGACAGGTTCAAAATCCTTCATGGCGTCATACGGGAGCTTGGGATTGGTCGCCGCATTCGTAATAAAAGAGGTTGAACTGAAAAGCAGCGTGCTTCCATCGGGCTTGGCACGTGCTACATCCAGCGCGCCAATGGTTCCTCCAGCGCCCGGCTTGTTTTCCACAATGACATTGACGCCCAGCTTGCCGGACAGCTTCTCGGCAAGCGCTCGCCCGAATACGTCGTTACTGGCGCCCGGTGAGAATGGCACCACAATCTTGACCAGCTTTGGAATTGTCGGCGTCGCAGCCGCTGATACACCACCTGCAATACAGGAGATGGCGGCACAGACGACGGCAGCGAATCTGGCTTTTCTGAACATAATTTTGTCTCCGTTTTATTTTTAGACATAATGTCTATTTTTAGTATAGAGACCAATTTTCGCGCATGTCAAGAAAATTATGACAAGTGAATTAGCGATGCCCGACCGGACGAAAGAGAGCGATATGGGGGATAAAAGTAGTGTTGCGCTGCTGCACAATCTACGGATTCAACGACTGATAAACCGTCAGTGCGGCTTCGCGAAACGCATGCACAAGGCGGATGCGCGCAGAGCGGCGGGAACATACCAGGCCGAAGCGACGCGGTGCACTTACCTCGGGCAAAGGGATTTTGATAATTTTCAGATCCCGTTTATACAGATTGGCCGAGTCTGGAATGATGGCAACGCCCAGATCCTGATTGACCATGACCGCAATGGATTCGATAGCATTGAGTTCGAACCGGTCTGACGGCGTCACCCCAATCGCTCGCAAATACTGGTCAATCAGCTTGCCGCTCCAGCTATTGTGGTCGTAGCGAATAAAAGGTTCCGTACGCAGCAATTGCTCCGGCTTTTTTCCTGTATGAACTTCAGAGGTCAGCAGGACAAATGGTTCTTCCCGCAACAATGTCCATTCCAGCGTCTTGGGAAGTGTGTACGGAGGCTCAATGGCAATCGCGGCATCCAGCCCGCCCTTTTCTATCTCGCGATAAAAGTCCGGCGATACACCCGGTTCGATGACAACATTCACATCCGGGTATCGCCGCACCAGCAGACTCAGAATATCCGGCAGGACGCTGTTAAGCGCGCTGTTTCCGGCACCAATCCGCAATTCCCCGCGAATTTCATTTGAATTGGCCGCACCGGGCAAGGCGTCGATTTCATTCACGATCAGCATCAATCTGTCCAGAATGCGCAGCCCGGCATCTGTCACATGCACGGTTTTGCCTGCGCGAGCCACCAATGTGACGCCAATGTCTTTCTCCAGGGAAGCGATCTGTTGCGCAACCGTACCATGCGTCACATTCAGCTTTCTGGCTGCCTGTGCCATGGAGCCCAGCTGATGCACCAGTAGAAACGTCCGGATAAATTGTGTGTTCATAGAAGCGGGGGGTTATCAGCTCTCCCTCAGATTGGCAGAAGGGCATTTGATGGAAGAGCCGGCCGGTGCAGTATTTCAAAAGTCATAATTTATATCTTTTGAAGATAAAAATACAGTCATATTTTCTATCATTTCTCTCTTATTATCTTGTTTCCAAGAATGGAGAGAGACAATGAAAAGCAAATTATTCGTGCCGGCGTCACGACCGGAGCTGTTCGAAAAGGCGCTGAACAGTCAGGCAGACGCCCTTTCCTTCGACCTTGAAGATGCAGTACTGGAGCAGCACAAGGACGAGGCACGGCAGCAGCTTGGCAATTTTCTTGACGGCCTGGACCCGGCCTCGCACACAAAAACCATTATCGTGCGAATCAATGACATGGGCACCGTCTGGTTCAATGACGACCTGCAGGCATGCATGGTCGAAGCGGTGGACCTGATCAATATTCCAAAAATCGAAACCGCCGAGCAGATGCAGGATTTCTTTGTTGCATTCGACAAAGTGGCTGGTGTGCTGGATAAGCCGCCTGCCATTCTAGTCAACATTGAAACGCCGCTCGCGCTGATCAATGCGGCCAGCATCGCCGCGACCGACAGACGCATTACCGGCCTGCAATTGGGCCTGGGTGATCTGTTCGAGCCACTGGGAATTCATCGTTACGAGCCAGCGAACGTGCACCAGGTCATGATGAGTCTACGACTGGCGGCAGGCAGCGCAGGCGTTTATGCCTACGACACGGCCTATACCGATATTCGCAACAGCGAAGGCTATCGCAAGGAAGCGGAACTGGCCAGATCGTTGGGCTTCCTGGGCAAAACATGCATACACCCGTCGCAGATTGCAATTGCAAATGAAGTATTCGCGCCTTCTGCACAGGAAATCGAGTGGGCCCGCAAGGTTGTTGCCTCGGCAGCAGACACCGCTCATGGCGCCTATGTGCTTGACGGGAAAATGATAGACGTACCTTTTATCAACAAAGCAAAAATGATCCTGCGCCAGGTTGGCGAATAATGCAGGTGAAAAGGAGACCCCAATGAAGAAAACCCAGATGAAATATGCTTTTCCACTGAAAGCGGGCGCAGCACTGTTGCTGGCAAGCGTGGTCGCACAGCCACTCACCGCAGTGGCGGCTGATGCGGATGCCGCGAATTTTCCCGGAGAACGGCCGATTACCCTGGTCGTGCCTTATCCACCAGGCGGGTCCAATGACACCTTTGCGCGTGCCGTTGGCATGAAACTGGGTACCCTGCTGAAAACCACGGTTGTCATTGAAAACAAAGGCGGTGCAGGTGGCTCCATTGGCACGATGCAGGTGGCTCGCGCCAAACCCGACGGCTATACCCTGGCGGCCGTCTCTTCAAGCTTTACGACAAATGCCGCGATCCAGCCTTCACTGCCTTTTGATCCCATCAAGGATCTGCGCGGCGTGGGTCTGATGGCTGAAGGTCCCTTTATTCTTGCTGTGCGCAAGACGCTGGGGATCACCAAAGTGGCAGACCTGATCGATTACGCGAAGAAGAATCCGGAAAAACTGAATTATTCGTCTTCGGGCCCCGGCAGCAGTAACCAATTTGCAACTGAAATGCTCAATTCACTGGCCAATATCAAAATGACCCATGTGCCATTCAAAGGAATGGGTCCGGCAACCAATGCACTGCTCGGAGACCAGGTGGATGTGCTGATCGCCAGCGGTCCGTCTTTACTGCCCGCGGTTGGCACCGGGAAAGCCATTTCCCTTGGCGTGACCAGCAGCGAGAAAAGCCAGGTAGCGCCTGACCTGCCAACCATTGCCGCCGACGTTCCGGACTACAACTTCAAAATCTGGTGGGGCATTCTTGCGCCGAGAGGAACGCCGGACGCCATCGTGAACAAGCTTAATGACGCGCTGAAAACCGCAACGTCCGATCCTGAGCTCAAAAAATTCTTCCTCAAGGAAGGCGCCGAGGCAGCCTATATGACATCTGCCGATTTCGATAAGGAAATCAGCGACAACATCGCGCTTTGGAAAAAAGTTGCCAAAGACCGCGATATTCACGTGCAAAAATAAATACGGAAACGCTATATGACAACTGGCATGACAGCCAATACCGACTTACCCCTGACTGGCATTCGTGTGCTGGATCTGAGCGCCTACATCGCAGGCCCTTACGGCTGCACACTGCTGGCTGACCTGGGCGCAGAGGTCATCAAGATCGAACCGCCAGAGGGAGATAACCTGCGCAAGTACCCGTCGACACTTGAAGAAGAGAGTCGCGCCTTTATTGGTGTGAATCGGGGCAAACGCGGCATCAGTATCGATCTGAAGTCTGATCAGGGCTACGCTATCTTCCTTAAGTTGCTGGAACAGGCTGACGTGCTGGTTCACAATTTTCGGCCCAAGGTTCCTGCAAGACTGAAAATCGACTTTGCCACGTTATCACAACTGAATCCGAAACTGGTTTACTGCGCCATGACAGGCTATGGCTCCAGCGGTCCGATGGCGAACAACGCCGGCTATGATCAGGTACTGCAGTCCATGACGGGCATTTGTGATTCACAGGGCATGGGCAAACCTGAACCGGAAATTGTCTATGGTTCGGTCGTGGATTTTTATGCCAGCGCCATGATTGCAAACAGCGTGAATGCCGCCCTGTTTAAGCGGGAACGTACAGGTAAAGGATCGTATGTTGAAGTCTCATTGCTGGCCAGTGCCCTGACCATGCAGTCCACAAGACTGGTCTGGGCCGAAGGCGAACCCAAGGATATTTCCCGGGATATGCGATCAGGTGGCATCACCGGCATACATCCAACTAAAGACGGGTTTATTTATTTGTCAGCCAATACACCGCATTTCTGGGAAGCACTATGTGATCTGACCGGATTGCAGGCGCTGGCGAGCGACGAGCGCTACAACACAGTTCGCAAGCGTGCCGAAAATGCAGATGTGATTGTGCCAATTATTCGGGAGGCGCTTTCCAGGCGCAGTGCGGCCGAATGGGAATCCATCTTTGGCGCACAGGTGCCCTGCGCCCGCGTACGCCCTGTGGATGATATGTTCGAGCACCCACAGGTGCAGGCCGAGGGAATGATTCGCGAATTTAAACACAGCAAAATCGGCAAGTACAAAAGCATTACCGGGCTGTTGAAACTCGATCAGACCCCCTGCGCCACCGACCTTGCCGCGCCCGACTTTGGGGAACATACCGCAGAACTGCTGGCGGAGCATGGATATTCCGAGCGTGATATCCAGGAGTTCAGGGAAAAGGGCGTCGTGCGCTAACGGGAATTTCTCATGAATAAAATCAACAATGCGAACTGGAATCAGCGTCCGGAGGGCGCAAATTGGGGCGAGTTTGGTCCTGACGATCAGTTGGGGCGCCTTAACTGGATTGATGCCAGTGCTCGCGTCGCAGCGGCAAGGGAAATCCAGGATGGTCTGAGCTTCTCACTAAGCCTGCCGCTGGACGTCCCCCGGCAACCGATACTTAACCCGCGACGCAAGGGACCGGTGATCAGCCCTTCACGCAAAAATGGCGTTCCGGTCTTCAATTTCCCTCTTGGCGACGAAACACCTGGTGCCACAGATGTGATTAGCGATGATGTGGTTACCATGTCGCCGCAGTATTCAACGCAATGGGATGCTTTCGGGCATGTTTGTTCCTGCTTTGACACAGACGGCAGCGGGACTGCCAAACCCGTGGGCTACAACGGTTTCCGTGTGGTGGGCCATTCACCCGCGACAAGTGACAATTTTGATGGTGCCGCCGCCCTTTCCATCGACCCCATGGCCCGCCACGGCATTCAGGGACGCGGCGTACTGATCGACCTGCGACATCATTTTGGCGATGACGCACGCCTGGTCAGCTTCGCTGATATTGAACATGTGATGAAGGCGGATCAGATCCAGGTGCGCAAGGGCGATATCGTCTGTTTTCATACCGGGCTGGCAGATATCGCTTTGAACCTGCTGGCGGATGACGATCATCAGATTCTAAAAACCAGCTGCTGCGCACTGGATGGCAATGATCCTGCGCTTCTTGAATGGATCACACAATCCGGAGTTTCTGCGCTGGCTGCTGACAATCATGCAGTGGAGAAACGCAATTACACGCTGAAGGCCGAAAAAGGACCGCTACTCCCCTTGCACGAACATTGCCTGGTCAAACTGGGAATCCCGCTAGGCGAATTATGGCATCTGTCAACGCTCGCGCAGTGGCTGCGAAATCACAAGCGTCATGCGTTCTTTCTGACTGCACCGCCCATTTACCTTCCCGGTATGGTGGGCGCCCCCGTCAATCCAATAGCAACCGTATAGCCCGAGAACCATAACTATCACGGAGACCACCGTAACTATGAAACCAATCAAACCTCTTCTGTCAGCATTACTTTGCGCCAATCTTTTCGTCTGCGGTACCGCCTGGTCTGCGGATTATCCCAGCAAAGCCATCCGCATGGTCGTGCCCTATTCTGCAGGTGGCGGCGCCGACAATGCAGCCCGCATCATTGCCAAGACACTGGGCGATACACTCGGACAAGCCATTGTGATTGAAAACAAGCCCGGCGCCAGTGGTTCCATTGGTGCAAGTCAGGTCGCCCGCGCAGCCGCGGATGGCTACACGCTTCTTTATGATGCCTCTTCATTTTCCATCAATCCCGTGCTTCGAAAACTGCCCTACGACGCACAGAAAGATTTTGTACCTGTGTCGAAAGTGGTCAGCTCGCCCTATCTGATGGTGGTGCCAGAAAACTCGCCTTACGATTCAGTCAAATCCTATATTGATGCCGCCAAAGCCAAACCCGGAAAACTTACCTTTGCCTCGTATGGCATAGGCAGCCCCGTTCATATTGTCGGCGAACAGCTAAAACTGGAGTCCGGCATTGATATTGTGCATGTTCCCTACAAGGGCGGCGCCCCGGCGCTGGTCGATGTGATGAGCGGCGTCGTAGATACGTATTTTGCCAATGCGGCCTCTGCCATGACCTACATTCGCAGCAATAAACTGAAAGCACTGGCAACCACAGCGGCCAAGCGTTCGGATGACCTTCCTGATGTGCCCACCATGACAGAGCAAGGGATAAAAATGGATGTCAGCGAATGGAACGGTATCTTTGCACCTGCCGGTACACCCGAACCTGTCATCAAGACACTTTCTGAAGCGATCACCAAATCCCTGAAAGACCCAAACACCCGGAAACAGCTGGATAACCTGGGCATGGACGTTGAAGGATCCTCTCCTGAAGAGTTCAAAACATTTATTGCAAATGAATTGACTCGCTGGGGTCAGGTCGCGAAGCAGAACAACATCCACCTGGATTAAGCCGCAGCAGATCAACGGAAGACAGACGCAATATACTCACGCCTGTCTTCCCTCCCACCGTCACACAGACGACAAACCCTCAATCCACCTTAATATTCGCGTCTTTTGCCAATTGCTTCCAGGCTGGGATTTCGCGTTTCACCACGGCATCCAGTTCCTCTGGCGTGCCACCGACAACAACGGCGCCCTGAGCCAGGAAGGCATCCTGGATGGCTTTGTCCTTTGCACTCTCGGCCAGGACTTTCTGAATTTTATCGATCACATTTCTTGGTGTTCCCGCAGGTGCGAACATGGCGTACCAGGAATCTACGTTGAAGCCTGGCAGTGTTTCAGCCACAGCAGGTACGTCAGGAACAACCGGCGTGCGATCCTTTGTCGACACGGCCAGAGCCTTCAATTTGCCATTGCGAATGTATTGCGTGACGGCTGGCAATGAAACCCACAACAAGGGAATCTGTCCACCCAGTACATCGACTGTAGCAGGGCCACCGCCTCGATATGGCACATGATTGAGCGCGATACCCGCCTGTTTGGTGAGTAATTCACCTGCAATATGGCTGGGTGAGCCGACACCTGCAGAACCGTAAATGACGGGCTTGTCCGCTTTCTTTGCAAACTCAATAAGTTCAGCAATGGTGGACGGTTTGAAAGAAGGATGTGCCACCAGGACCTGAGGCGCTGATGCAACCATGGACACAGGATCCAGATCCTTTTCTGTATCGAAAGGCAGTTTCGCGTAGATTGCCGGATTGATCGTATGCGAGGACAGCGTCAGCAAGAGCGTATAGCCGTCAGGCTGCGCCTTGGCAACCTGGGCCGTACCTATGGTGCCGCCCGCCCCGCCCTTGTTTTCGATCACCACGCTTTGCCCCAGCGCTTTGCTCAGTGGCTCCTGAATAATACGGGCAGCCACATCCACGCTGCCTCCTGCGGGATAGGAGACGATCAGACGGATGGGTTTATCGGGATAGGTACTGTCGGCTGCCACTGCAGTTGCAGGCAATATGCAGACAGACGCACAAAGGGTAAATAGCCACGTGGTGGCCTGCTTTTTGAATGGATTCATTTTTCTCTCTCTTATCAGTAATGTCGATTAAAAGACTTTGTTTATACAGAGAAACACCTGCCTCCTGAAATAGCTTGTCGTTCTATCGTTATTTCATTTGTAATTAGCGGGAGCCGGACCCGAGTTCCGTGTTAGAAACTGGACCTGGATCTGCCCCGCCCCTCTCACTGAGCCGATGACATGTATCCCCCTGCCCCCATTGCTGAATCGATGACATGAAAGCCGACATTCATTGCCCTCATGCCGGAACTGTATTTACACATTGCCCCGCTGATTTATTCCACATTGGCCCGCGAAGCGACATCGGACCATTTTTTCACTTCATCAAGCAGCAGTTTTTCCGTTTCCTCGGGAGAGGTGGCGTAGGCACGGGCACCCGAATCGATCAGCTTTTTCTGCACATCCTTGTCCGCAGCAATACTCTGCATGGCTTTGGACATTTTCTGCACAATGTCTTTCGGCGTGCCGGCTGGCGCCAGCAGTCCATAATTGGTGGTAAGCACATAATCCGGGACTTTCAATTCCGTCAGTGTAGGAACATCGGGAATGGTTTCTACCCGATCAGCCGTACTGACTGCCAGGAATTTGATTTTTCCGCTGTTTTTTTGCGGCAGCAATGTGGTGAGCGTATCGATCACCATATCAATCTGGCCGCCAAGCAGATCAGACACGGCAGGGCCACTGCCCTTGTATGGCACATGCAATAACTTTGTCTTTGTGGCAATCTGGAACTTTTCAACTGCCATATGCTGGGATGATCCGACGCCAGCCGATCCGTAGGAAATTTTGCCCGGGTTCCCACGCGCTTTGCTAATGAGTTCATCCAGCGAGTTGACCCCCAGACCATTGCGAACGGCAAGAACCAGCGGAACTGCGGTCCCAAACGATACGCCTTCGAACGCATCAGGGAACTTATAGGTTTTGGGTTTTGAAGGCAGCACCGAGTTGATGGCGTGGCTTCCAATCGCACCAAAAAGCATGGTGTAACCATCGGGCGCCGCACGTGTCACGGCTTCTGCGCCGATTTCACCGCCCGCGCCCGCACGATTTTCCACCACAACCGTGCTGCCAATCAGTTTGGGCAGATACTGCGCATAGATTCGGGCAGAAAAGTCTGTCGCGCCGCCAGGAGGATAAGGCACGACCAGCGTAATGGGCTTGGACGGCCAGTCTGCCGCAAACGCTAAGGTGGAAAAAAACAGCAGAAAAAGCGCTGCCAAGCTCCTGAAAGAAAATCTCATTGTCTCGCTCCTTTTATGATCTTAATTTATTTAATCCTACTATTTAGGATATTAATTCTATTTGTTGATTTTAAATAAGAATCGCATATAATAAAAATCACGTCAAAGTATTAATCGTTCTATATTTATTATTCTAAAATATAGGATTTTTAGTACTATTATTTGAGACGAATATGGACAAGACCTTGCTGAAAGGCCTGCGACTGTTTGAAATCATCTGTGCGCAGGAGGACCAGCCGAATACGATTGACGATCTTGCAGTGGCTGCCGGGCTGACCAAGAGCAATACGCATCGCACCTTGCAAACGCTGATCGTGGCAGGATATGTAGAGAAAAGTGCGCACTCAGGTGGCTACAAGCCTACGCTGAAAGTTTTTGAACTGGCAGCACAGCGCCTGGCACGACTGGACGTGCGCAAAATTGCTGCTCCGCTTATGCGTCGAGTCGCTGCGCAGACACACGAGACGGTGCATCTCTCGGTACTGGACAGGTTTGATGTGATTTATATCGACAAGATTGACAGTCCCAATCCCGTCCGCGCTTATTCCATAGTGGGCGGTCGTGCACCGGCATACGCTGTGGCTACCGGCAAGGCCTTGCTGGCGTTCCAGAGCAGCGAATATCTGGATGCGTATGCGTCAGATTTCATTCGTCATACCGAAAACACGGTGGTGACAACAGCTGCACTCAAGGAAGAGCTGGCCAGCATATCGCGCATCGGCTATGCCATCAATCGTGGCGAATGGCGCAGCAATGTGGGCGGTATTGCTGCCCCGATCTTTGACGGGCACAACAACGTTATCGCGGCACTGGGAATCTCTGGTCCGCTGGAACGATTGACCATTGAGAATATGAAAAAATGGTCTCCGCTGGTATTGGAGGCCGCGCAGGAAATCTCCCGAGAGTCGGGCTATCGCCGAGGATATTTTGGCGAATCCAATTAAATCGAACCATTCTGAGAGCCAGGAAATATGAAGCAGGAAACCATGCTGGAAGGTGTCAAAGTCGTCGAAATCTGCAATGTTGCTGCCGGTCCGTTCTGCAGCATGTTGCTGGCCGATATGGGCGCTGAAGTCATCAAGATTGAAAATCCAAACGGAGGCGACACGCTTAGAAGCTGGCCTCCCATCAGCGAAGGATATAGCGAAAATTTTGCATCCCTCAATCGTAATAAAAAATCGGTAACGCTTAATCTCAAGGATCCTGAGCATGTGAAGCTCGCGACTCAACTGATGGCTTCTGCCGATATTGTTCTGGAGAACAATCGTCCGGGTGTCATGGATCGTCTGGGCATTGGCTACAGGAATGTGCGCGAACTCAATCCGCGGATTGTGTATTGCTCGATCTCGGCCTACGGCCAGAGCGGTCCGCGCAGCCAGGAAGGCGGTTTCGATCTGACAGTGCAGGCCATGAGCGGCCTGATGAGCATTACCGGAGAAGCCGACGGCGCCCCCGTCAAATGCGGCGTTCCCGTTTGTGATTTTTCTGCGGGTCTGTATGCCGCCTTTTCCATTGTCTCTGCACTGCGCATGGCAGAGAAAACAGGTGAAGGCACCCATATTGATATTTCCATGCTGGGTGCAACACTGGGCATCGCCGCGCTGCAAACGTCGGAATATTTCGGTAGTGGAAAAAACCCGCGCAAACTGGGTTCCGCACATCCACGCAATGCCCCCTATCAGGTCTTCAGATGCAAAGGCGGATATTTCGGCATGGCTGCCGGCAACAATTCCTTGTGGAAATCTGTATGCGACGTCGTCAAACGCCCAGAGCTTTTTGAAGATGCCCGTTTTACTTCCACCACGCTGCGCGCGCAGCATCAGGAAGAATTGCTGGAAATTCTGGAGGCGATCTTCGCGAACGAAAACGCCGAACACTGGCTTGGCCAGTTCCGTGCTGCCGGTGTGCCATGCGCCCCCATCAATCAATATTCGGATGTGCTCGCAGACGAACAGGTCACCCATATGAACTGGGTACAGAACATCCCACTGCCTAACGGACTCACCGCCAGAACCTTTGCCTCGCCAATCCGCCTGGATGGACAAACCAGCCAGATTGCTGCCGGCCCACCCGCACTGGGACAGCATAACGACGAAATTCTGACAGCCATTGCAGCACAGGGAGAGAACGCATGAGCGACCTGCTTCTTATTGAACGTCGAGAGCGTTCATGGATTTTCACATTGAACAGGCCTGAAAAAATGAACGCCCTTTCGCCCGAGCTGGTTCAGGCGATCACAGATGGCATCAAACAGGCGCACAGCGAAAATATTCCACTGCTGTTATTCAAGGGAAACGGCAAAAACTTCTGCGCCGGCTTTGACTTCACCGATCTGGAAACAGCGAGCGAAGGCGATCTGCTGCAACGCATTGTGCAGATTGAAATGATGCTTGATCTGCTTGCGACCTCACCCGCCATGACCGTTGCCCTGTGCCATGGCAGAAACTTTGGCGCGGGCGCCGATATCATTGCAGCCTGCAAGCGCAGAGTGGCGGCTGAAGGCACAACGTTCCGCTTTCCTGGCATCAAATTCGGACTCATTCTGGGCACACGTCGTTTCCAGAATATTGTTGGCACGCAAAACGCACTGGACATTCTGTCGAGCACCCGAACCTTTGATGCGAATGAAGCATTACAGATGGGATTCATGCACCAGCAACGGAATCAGGATGAGTGGCCTGCTCTGATCGAGGATGCAGAAAACACAAATGCAATTCTTAGCGATGTGACACGTCGCGATCTTTATCAGGTGCTTTACTCGCCTGCCGAATCAGATCAGAATCTTGCCGCGCTGGTGCGCTCAGCGGCTGCGCCGGGTCTGAAAGATCGTATCCGCGCGTACCTGAAACCCAATTAATCCGGAGACACACATGACATCAGGATTCAATCAGCCCGACAAATGCATCCCGCTGCAAGAGATGGTCAGCCGCATCCCCAATGGTGCATCGCTCGCCCTGGGCGGCAGTTTTCTGCACAGGGGCCCGTTTGCCTTTGTACGCGAACTCATTCGCCAGAATAAGCAGGACCTGGAAATCATCAAGCAATCGCCCGGCTACGATATCGATATTCTTTGCCGCACGGGCGTCGCAACGCGGGCGCGCGCCGGTATTGTGGCTATGGAAGGCAACTTCGGCCTGGCGCAGTATTATCGCAAAGCCATAGAACAAGGACGTCTTAAGCTTGAAGAGCATGCATGCGCCACATTAACGGCAGGCCTGCGCGCAGCGGCATTCGGCATTCCTTTTCAACCCTGCGGCGGTATCGAGGGCAGTGAACTGGCGCAGCTGAACAACTGGGCAAAGATTCCCGATCCGTATGGATCCGGCAAAGACGTCTGGGTGATCCCCGCCATTCAGCCCGATTACGCCGTGATTCACGCCAATGAAGTGGACCGCAAGGGCAACGTACGGGTACTTGGCACCTATCACTGGGATCGCATCATGTCACGCTCAGCCAAAAGCGTACTGGTGGTTGCAGAAAATCTGGTTGACGA